>DATCXX010000329.1:0-3172 GCA_036565615.1 Gemmatimonadales bacterium
CGCGATCCTGGAGGGCAAGACCGAGGCGCTCCGGCTCCGCGAGGAGGGGGAGCGGGAGCTGGCCCGCCGCCGGGAGGAAGCCGATCGGGCCGAGCGGCGCGCCGAGGAACGGGAAAAAGGCTTCTCCCGCCGCGGCGATCAGCTCGATCAGCAGGAGAAAGCGTTCGCGGGAAGGGTTGCCGGGCTGGAGCGGCAGGGAGCCGCGCTCAAGGACCGGGAAGCCGGGATCGACGGGCTGATTCGGGAGCAGCAGGTCCGGCTGGAGCGGGTGGCCGGCCTCTCGGCGGAGGAGGCCCGGCGCGAGCTGCTCCAGAAGGTGGAGGACGAGGCCCGCTCCCAGGCGGCGGCGCTGGGCCGGGAGATCCGCGAACAGGCCAAGAAGGAGGCGGAGAAGGACGCCAAGAAGATCATCGCGCTCGCGGTGCAGCGCCTGGCCGCCGAGCACACCGCCGAGACCACGGTGGCCGCGGTGGCGCTGCCCTCCGACGAAATGAAGGGCCGCATCATCGGCCGGGAAGGCCGGAATATCCGGGCCTTCGAGCAGGCCACCGGGGTGGACCTGATCATCGATGACACCCCCGACACCGTGATCGTGTCCTGCTTCGATCCGATCCGCCGCGAGGTCGGGCGCCGGGCGCTCGAGGCGCTGATCACCGACGGCCGGATCCACCCCGGCCGGATCGAGGAAATCGTCAAGAAGATCCGGACCGAGCTGGAAACCCAGCTGGTCGAGCTGGGGGAGCAGGCCGCCTACGAAACCGGCATCAGCGGGCTCCACCCCGAGCTGATCAAGCTGGTGGGCCGGATGCGCTATCGCACCAGCTACGGGCAGAACATCTACGACCACTCCAAGGAAGTGGCCTGGCTCGCCGGCATGATGGCGTCCGAGCTCGGGCTCAACGTCGCCCTGGCCAAGCGGGGCGGCCTGCTCCATGACATCGGCAAGGTGCTCACCCACGACAATGAGGGAACCCACGTCGAGCTGGGGGTCGAGGTGGCCCGCAAGTATCGCGAAGCGGCGCCGGTGATCGGCTGCATCGCCGCGCATCACGACGACGTCCCCCACGAGAGCATCGAATCGGTGCTGGTCCAGGCGGCCGACGCCATCAGCGGAGCCCGGCCCGGCGCCCGCCGGGAGGCCTTCGAGACCTACGTCAAGCGGCTCACCCGGCTGGAGGAGATCGCCGGCGGCTTCGAGGGAGTGGAAAAGACCAACGTGATCCAGGCGGGCCGCGAGGTGCGGGTCATCGTGGTGCCGGAGCGGATCGACGACCTCAAGGCGGCCGAGCTGGCGGAGACCATCGCGCGCCGGATCGAGAGCGAGCTCCAGTATCCCGGGCAGATCAAGGTCACCGTGATTCGGGAGACCCGCGCCGTCGGGCTGGCGCGGTGACCGCACGGATCCTCGACGGAGCCGCCATCGCAGCGGAGATCCGCGCCGAGGTGGCTGCCCAGGTGAAATTGCTCGCGGCGGCGGGAGTCATGCCGGGTCTCGCGGTCGTGATCGTGGGAGACGACCCCGCCAGCCAGATCTACGTCAAGAGCAAGGGCCAGGCCTGCCACGAAGCGGGGATGCTCTCCGAAACGGTGCGGCTGCCCGCGGAGACCACCGAGGCGGAGCTGCTCGCGGTGGTGGACCGGCTCAACGCCGATCCGACCATTCATGGCTTCATCACCCAGCTTCCGCTGCCCCGGCACATCGACAGCGGGAAGGTCCTCAACCGGATCTCTCCGCTCAAGGATGTCGACGGGTTTCACCCGGTCAATGTCGGCAAGCTGTCGGTGGGCGATCCCACCGCCTTCAAGCCCGCAACCCCCGCCGGCGTCCAGCAGATGCTGATCCGGTCCGGGGTCGATACCCGGGGAGCCCACGCCGTGATCGTGGGCCGCTCCAACATCGTGGGCAAGCCGATGGCGAGTCTGCTGCTCCAGGACACCCCGGGCGGCAATGCCACCGTAACCGTGTGCCATTCCCGCTCCCGCGACCTGCCCGGCATCACCCGCCAGGCAGACATCCTGGTCGTCGCCATCGGCAAGCCACGCTTCGTCACCGCCGACATGGTGAAGCCCGGCGCCGTGGTGGTGGACATCGGGATCAACCGGGTCGATGATCCTTCCCATCCCAAAGGCTACCGGGTGGTGGGTGACGTGGATTTCGAGCCGGTGGCGGAGGTCGCCTCGGCGATCACTCCGGTGCCCGGCGGGGTGGGGAAGATGACCATCGCGATGTTGCTGGCGAATACCCTTCAGGCCGCTCGGGCGGCTGAGGGCGTCAGGACGGCTGGACGGTAGGACGGTATGGAAACAACCCTGCCGTCCAATCGTCCGACCGCCCTTACCGTTTCTCAGCTGGTCTCCTCGCTCCGCCGCTCGGTCGAAGGGGCCACTGGACAGGTCTGGGTCAAGGGTGAAGTAACTTCTTTCAAAGCGTACGGAAGTGGCCACTGGTACTTCAGTTTGCGCGATCCGCAGAGTGCGATTCGCTGTGTCATGTGGAAAACGTACACAGTTAAAGTTGGAGCTCCGGTTGCCGACGGCACCCAGGTCTACGCCCTGGGCACCCCTACCGTCCGGGAGGACAAGGGCGAGCTCCAGATGTCGGTCGTGGTTCTCCTCCCCACCGCCGGAATCGGGCTGGCCCAGATGGCCCGGGAGCGGGTCCGCGCGGCGCTCGAGAAGGACGGCTTGCTGGAGCCCTCCCGCAAGCGAAGCTTCCCCCAGTTTCCCTCCCGGATCGCGGTGGTGACCAGCGCGGACGGCGCCGCCCTTCGCGATATCATCATCGTGACCCGGCGGCGCTGGCCCCAAGTGGCGCTCCTGGTGGTCCAGGCCACGGTGCAGGGGGCCGAGGCACCCAGATCGCTGGTGCGAGCGCTGGCCCTGGTGAACCGGATTCCCCGACTCGACCTCTGCATCATCGGCCGGGGAGGCGGCTCCAAGGAGGATCTCAGCGCCTTCGACGACGAGCGAGTCTGCCGCGCCGTGGCCGCCCTGAAGGCGCCCAGCATCTCGGCGGTGGGACACGAGACCGACATCTCGCTGACCGACCTGGTGGCCGACGCCCGGGCTGCCACGCCGTCGGCCGCAGTGGAGCGCGCCCTGCCCGATCGGGACGACACCCTTCGCCACGTGCATTCGCTGGCCGCGCGGCTGGCCCATGGCCTCAGGCGGC
>DATCXX010000342.1:0-2222 GCA_036565615.1 Gemmatimonadales bacterium
AGCGCCCCCGCCTGCCGTCTCCCGCATCCCGCTATCCGCTATCCGCTATCCGCTCCCCCCGTTGACGCCTCTGTGCCAGCTCGACCGCCAGCTCCACGGCCTGCCGCATGGACGCGACGTCGGCGATTCCCTTCCCCGCAATGTCGAACGCGGTGCCGTGATCGGGCGAGGTTCGCACGAACGGCAGCCCCAGGGTGATGTTCACCCCCCGCCCGAACGCCGCCACCTTGATCGCGGTCATCCCCACGTCGTGGTAGGGCGCCAGCACCGCGTCGAACTCCCCCCGCATCGCCCGCACGAAGACCGTATCGGCGGGCAGCGGGCCCGCGATCCCGAGGGTCTCGGCCGCCGGCGCCAGGATGCGGGCCTCTTCGTCGCCGAACAGCCCCTGCTCGCCGGCGTGGGGATTGAGGGCGCAGAGGGCCAGGCGGGGCTCGGCAATCCCGAACCACTCGATCAGCGCCCGCCGGGTGACCCGTCCGGTGCGGACGATCCGGTCGGCGGTGAGGAGCGCCGGAACATCCCGGAGGGCGACATGGGTGGTGACCAGCACCACCCGGAGTGCGTCGGCCGCCAGCATCATGGCGACATCCACACCCCCGGCGAGCGAGCCGAGCCATTCGGTCTGACCGGGAAAGGGATACCCCGCGGCGTGGAGCGCATGCTTCTCGACCGGCGCGGTCACGATCGCGTCCACCTGGCCTTCCATCGCGAGCCGGGCGGCCCGTTGCACCGCGTGCCCGGCGATCTGTCCGGCGCGAAGGGCCCGGGACCGGTCGCCGGAGCCCTGGCCCGCCCCGCCCTTCCAGCTCCCCACCGAGATCCGCTCCCCGGCGGGAATCGCCGCGATCTGCTCGTCGGCGCCGATCACGATGAGGTCGGCGTCGAGCGGTATCGCGAGCGCGCCGGCCGCCACCTCGGGGCCGATCCCTCGCGGGTCGCCCAGGGTGACGGCAAGCCGCGGCCGCTGGATCATTTGGTGCGGATATCCACCAGGGTGGCGCGACGGAGTTTCTGGGTGTAGCGCTGGGTGGTCAGCTGCTCGGCGAGCCCGGCCCGGATCTGCTCCTTCACGTCTTCGTAGCGCACCTCTCCCGCCGGGGTGCGATTGGTGATCAGCGCGATGACGTACTTGGACCGGAGCAGATCGACCGGAGCATCGAGCCGGAACACCTGGGAGAGCTTGCCCTGCGCCACATCGGCCATCGACTGCCCGTAGGCCGCCGGCAGCGACTCGAGCGGCAGCGCGGGAATGTCCCGTTCCTCCACCTTGTCGTGCCAGATCCGCTGCAGCGAATCGAAGTCCGCGCCCGCCACCAGCGCGGCGTGCACCCGCTCCGCGGTCCGTACCGCGCTGTCCGCGTCGGCGGTGTCGATGGCCGGCATGATGAGGATGTGGCGAACCTGGACTTCGGCCGGCTGGGCCCGCTCCACCTGGATCAGATGAAACCCGAACGAGGTCTCGACCGGCTCGGAGACCACACCGGGACGGAGGGCAAAGGCCATGTCCTCGAAGCGCTGATCGAGACCGGTGCCCCGCCGGACCCAGCCCAGCCCGCCCCCCAGCTCCTTGCTGGTGGGATCCATCGAGAAGCGCCGTGCGGTCGCGGCAAAATCGGCGCCTTTCCTGAGCTCGACCAGGATCGAGTCGGCCAGCGTCTTCGCCCGCGCCTTGGCCTCGGGCTTGGGCTGGGGCGCGATCACGATCTGGCTGAAGGCCACCGTCTCCGGCCGCTTGGGAAAGGACGCCTTGTACTTGTCGAAGTACTCCCGGATTTCGCTCTCGGTGGGGGCGACCGGCTTGAGCTTGCCGCTGCCCTTGAGGTTGGAGGTGAACTGATTGATCTGAAGCCGGCGCCGCTGCTGGTCGGTGAGCCAGCTCCGGTACTCGTCCACGGTTTCGAACCCCGCGGCCCGGATGTCCTGCCGGTACGCCTCTTCGGTGGCGAAGCGCGACCGGGTGGTCCGCATCAGCAGATCCACCGACTTGGTGAGATCGTCCTCCAGCACCTTGATGGTGGTGTCCTTCGCCGCTTCCTGGACCAGCAGCTCCTCGTCGATCAGGACCTGGAGCAGCTCGTCCCGCAGCTGTTTCATCCCCTCCGGGGTGGTCGGCAGGTTCTTGCCCTGGGGGTGCTCCAGCAGGATCCGCTCCTCGATGTTCGACTTGAGGATCGCCTTCGCGCCCACCACGGCGACGATCCGGTCCACCACCGAATCGG
>DATCXX010000351.1:0-2312 GCA_036565615.1 Gemmatimonadales bacterium
CCGGCCGCCCCCGCCGCCACGGAGGGCCGCTCGGGGATCTGCTCGGTGATCAGGCTTTCGATCTCCGCCGCGGTGCGGCCGGTGAGATCGTAGGGGAGCCGTTCGGCGAGGAGCTCGTACAGGACCACACCCAGCGAATAGATGTCGGTGCGGGTTCCGATCCGGCCGCCGGTAATCTGCTCCGGCGCGGCATAGGCCGGGGTCATCAGGCGGAGCCCGGTCTGGGTCTGCTCCACCGGGACTTCGAAGCTTTCGACCTGCTTGGCGATGCCGAAATCGAGCAGCTTTACGGTGCCGTCGTTCTTGACCAGGATGTTGGAGGGCTTGAGATCGCGATGAATGACGGCGTGCCCGTGGGCGTGCTGGACCGCTTCGCACACCGAGCGCAGCAGCCGCAGCCGGCCCTGGATCGAGGTGTTGCGGCTCTTGCAGTAGGCGGTGAGGGGCACGCCCTCCACGTACTCCATGACGAACCAGGGCGTGCCGTCCGCCAGGGTGTCGGCATCATGGAGCTGGGCGATGGCCGGATGATTGAGCTGGGCCAGGGTGCGCTGCTCGCTGGCAAAGCGCTCCCGCCGGGCGGGAGAGAGCCAGGCATCGCGCAGGATCTTGATGGCGGCGCGGCTGCCCAGATCCTCGCGCTCGGCGAGATAGACCACGCCCATGCCGCCTTCGCCCAGCATCTCCACGATGCGGTAGGGCCCGAACCGCTCGCTGGGGAGCCGGCCCGCGGCGCCCTCGTTGAGGAGATCGTGGGCGACCCGGGCGAGGGGACGATCCAGCACCGACGCGCGGGCATCTTCCTCGAGGAGCTCCAGGACGTCGGCAACCAGCCCGGGATCTCCGGGACAGGCGGCTTCCAGGTACGCCCGCCACTCGCCGGCCGGGCGCTCCGCGGCCTGGTGGAACAGTGACTGGATCCGGGCCCAGCGTTCGCCGTCTAGCATCGCGCCCGGAGCTCCCGGGCCAGCCAGGCCCGCGCCGCCCGCCAGTCGCGCAGCACCGTCGCCTCGGAGATGTCCAGCAGCCGGGCGATCTCGGCCACGTCGAGGCCGCCGAAAAACCGGCTCTCCACCATCATGGCCTGACGGGGGTTGATCCGGGCCAGATCCTCGAGGGTGGCGTCGAGGGCGAGCAGGTCCTCGGAGGAGGCCGGCTGCTCCTGCAACGCATCGTCGAAGGTGACCGGCAGGACGCCGCCGCCGCGCTTGCGGGCGTTGCGCCGCCGGGCGGCCTCGATCAGCACCTGGCGCATGGCCCGGGCGGCGATCCGCTTGAAATGCAGCGGCGAGGTACGGGCGACCGCCGGCGAGTCGGCCAGCTTGAGCCAGGCTTCGTTGACCAGGGCGGTCGGGCTCAGGGTGGCCCCGGGGTCGTCGCGCCGGACGCTCCCCGCGAGGCGCCGAAGCTCCTCGTAGGTGACGCTGAACAGCTCGTTCAGCGCCTGCCGATCGAACTCGGCGGGCTCGGCCGCGGACATGCCCGGTTTCCTCGATGCGATGGAGAGGTGCGGAGGATTGATCTTACGCCCGAATCCGGGAGGGCGGAAGCGGGGTCCTTCCGGGCGGTGGTTCCTCCCCATATCGTTCGGGCATGTCGATCGGACAGCAGCTCGTCCTGCTCTTCATCTTCGCGGTGCCGGTCGCCTGCGTGAGCTGGACCGTCACCCATGAGGAGGTGTTCCGCGAGCCGCGCGAATGGCTCACGGCGCGCAGCGAGGCCAGCCGCAGCCTCCTGGGCCGCAAATTTTTCTACCTCTTCACCTGCGAGTACTGCTTCAGCCACTACGTCACGATCGGGATGCTGGCGCTCACCGGGTTCACCATGGTCTTCTCCGACTGGAGGGGATATCTCATCGCCGGGTTCTCCCTGGTCTGGATTGCCAATCTGTACATGAGCCTGTTCGGGCGGCTCCGGCTCGCGATCACCTCGGAGCGGCAGGACATCGCGGTGGTGGAGAAGATGGTGCAGAAGGAAGAAGCAGCCGAGGAGGCCAAGGCCTGATGCAAGTCAAAGTCTTCAATGCCAGGGGAGAGCTGACCGGTCCGGTGGAGAGCCCCCGGGTGGTCAAGTCGGATGCCGAATGGCGGGCCCAGCTCACCCCGACCCAATACGAGATCGCGCGCGGCAAGGGGACCGAGCGGCCCTTCTGCGGCCTCCTGCTCGACAACAAGCAGGAGGGAGTCTACTCCTGCGTCTGCTGCGGGCTGCCGCTCTTCGCCTCGAGCTCGAAATTTCATTCGGGGACCGGCTGGCCCAGCTTCTTCCAGCCGGTGGCGAAGGAGAACGTCGTCACGGAGACCGACACCAGC
>DATCXX010000122.1:0-2564 GCA_036565615.1 Gemmatimonadales bacterium
GTTCGAGGCCGAGCTGGCGGAAGAGCTCCGCCTCCACGAGGAGCTGGCCGCCGAGCAGGCCCGCCACGAAGGCATGGCGCCGGACGACGCGGGCTTCGCCGCCCGGCGCCGGGTGGGCAATCGCGCCCAGCTCGCCGAAGCGGCGCGGGACATCTGGCGTCCTCCGGCGCTGGGCGATCTGGGGCAGGATTTGCGGTTTGCGCTGCGCGGGCTCCGACGGCAGCCCGGCCACGCCGCGGCAGCCATCATCACCCTCACGCTCGGGATCGGAGCGACCACGGCGCTGTTCAGCGTGCTGGACGCGGTCCTGCTCCGGCCGCTGCCCTATCCCGACCCCGATCGGCTGGTCCAGGTCTGGGAGCACCACCGGCCCCGGGACCGTCGGGAGAACGTCGTCGCTCCGCTCAATTTTCTCAGTTGGCAGGATCGCGCCCACAGCTTCGAGTCGCTCGCGATCCACCGGTCGGTCGGCATTTCCCTCGCCGGAGATGTCCCCGAGAGCCTGACCGGACGCGCCGTGTCCCGCGACTTCTTCTCGGTCCTCCGGGTCCGGCCCGCGCTGGGCCGGCTGTTCAACCCGGCGGACACCGTCGCCGGCGCGCCCCGGGCGCTGCTGCTGAGTCACGGGCTCTGGAAGCGCCGCTTCGGCGGCGATCCAGGCATCGTCGGCGTCATGCCGGAGGACTTTCGGCCGGTGGGCGACGAGTCATACTGGGAGCCCTGGCCCATGACCAGCGAGCTCCGGACCCGGCGGGGGCGAGGTGCGCTGGTGCTGGGCCGGCTTCGGGACGGAGTGAGCGCGGAGGCGGCGGACCGGGAGCTCAAGGCCATCGCGAGCGAACTGGAGAAGGAGTACCCGGACTTCAACACCGGGTGGACGGCGGATGTGGTCCCGCTCCAGCACCAGGTCACGGCCCGGGCCAAGCCGGTCCTGCTCCTCCTGGCCGGCGCAATCGGGTGCGTCCTCCTGATCGCCTGTGCCAACGTCGCCAACCTGAAGCTCGGCCAGGTGCTCGCCCGGCGCGGCGAGATCGCAGTGCGCGCGGCGCTGGGCGCCTCGCGCGGAAGGATCCTCCGTCAGATGGCCGTCGAGGGGCTGGTGCTCGCCTTCGCGGGCGGCGCCCTGGGCGTCCTCGCGGCGGTCATGGGTGTCGAAGCGCTGGTGCGGAGTGAGCTGCGCCAGATTCCCCGGCTCGCGGAAGTGGGCGTGGACCTCCGGATCCTGGCGTTCGCGCTGCTGGTCATCGGGGCGGCCGGCGTGGTGTTCGGCCTGGCGCCCGCGCTCACCCTGCGGGAAGGCGAGCTCCGCCAGCCGCTGGGCCGGCGAGGCGGAGAAACCGGTGGCGCCCCCGGTGGCCGTCGGCTTCGGGGTGCCCTGGTCTCTTTCCAGGTGGCGCTTTCCCTCATGCTGCTGGCCGGCGCTGGGCTCACCGTGCGTTCCCTGGGCAATCTCCTGTCGCAGGATCCCGGCTTCGACGCCACAAACCTCCTCACCATGGACCTGAGCCTTTCGGGTGAGGCCTACGCCGAGGAGCGGCGAATCGCATTCTCCCAGGAGCTGGTCAGCCGGGTCGCCGCGCTCCCCGGCGTGGCCGAGGTGGGACTGGTGAACGCCCTTCCGCTGCATGGCCAGCCCGCTGGAACCAGGATCCATGTGCTGGGGCGGCCCGCGCCGCTGCCGGGGCAGGAACCGGTTGGAGACATCAGTGTCGCGGACACGGGCTATTTCCGCGCCATGCGCACGCCGCTGCTCGAGGGGCGCGGATTCACGGCGTCCGACCGAAGCACCGCGCCGAACGTCGTGGTGGTGAACGCCGCTTTCGCGCGCCAGCTCCTGGACGGCGCGTCGCCGATCGGCCAGCGCATCCGGGTCAGCCTGTGGGAGCCGGACAGCATCGTCGAAATCGTCGGCGTGGTGGGCGACATGCGCCGGGTCGGCCTCGAGGTCGCAGCCCGCGCGGCGGTGTTCTACCCCTATCTCCAGCAACCCGCCCGGTTCCTGAGCCTGGTGATCAGAACCGAGAGCGCTCCGGAAGAGCTGGCTCCGGCGGTGCGGGCTCTCGTCTCGTCGCTCGACCGGCAGCTTCCCATCCTGAATCTCGAAACGATGACGTCCTATGTCGCGGCGTCGACCGACGATCGGCGCTACCCGATGCTGCTGCTGAGCCTGCTGGCCGGACTCGCGGTGGTGCTCTCCGTGGTGGGCCTGTATGGGGTGCTGGCCTACAGCGTGGGGCAGCGGTCCCGGGAAATCGGGCTTCGCCGCGCGCTGGGCGCCACCGGGGGAGCCATCGTCCGGATGGTCACCAGGGAAGGATTCCGGTTCGTGGCCATCGGCCTCGGTGTCGGCCTCATCGCCACGCTGCTCACGACCCGCTTCCTCGGGCGTTTGCTCTACGGGCTGTCGCCCACCGATGCCGTCACCCTGGCGCTCGCCGCCGGCGGTCTCCTGGTGATGGCGGGGTTGGCCACCTGGGGCCCTACCCGCCGCGCCCTCCGGGTCGATCCCGCGGTCACCCTGCGCGAAGACGGTTGACCCCTTCCCCCTTCCCCAGGTTTCCCCC
>DATCXX010000124.1:0-6962 GCA_036565615.1 Gemmatimonadales bacterium
CGTCCCCGGGCAGGATTCCCTCCTTCAGTCCGGTCTCCAGCAGGTCGGCGGTCTCCATCGCCGAGCCCCAGGCCATGGTCAGGTGGGAGGCAAACTTCTTGGGCTCGAAGGTGCAGGCCAGCACGATGTTGCTCTGGACCGAGAGGGCGGCGCGCTGGAGGTGATCAAACAGCGCCGCCGCCTCCGGCTTCCAGTGGGAGCGGGCCACCGTGAACGTGGTCGTGGTAACGGCCCGGGCTTCCTGCCATGGTTCGAACGAGCGGTAGTCGCGCATGCCCCCAATCTGGGGTAAACCAGGCCAGCGCTGGTATCGTTTGAACGCCAGGTGTACCAGTTTCCCGCGTCCCGCTCACCGGTCCAGGTAGTCCTGGTAGGTCACCTGGAGCATCGCCCGCCCAAGCCGGAGCTCGGCCTCGCCGATCCGTCCCGAGCGAGAGGTGATCCGGTCGGGGATGTGCTCCCAGACCAGACTTCCGTCCGCCGTGACCATTCCGAACCCGTCATCGAATCCATAGTAGGCCCAGGGACGCGGGAGCCCGGAGAAGAGATCGCGGCCGAACCGGTACCGCTCGCTTCCCGGAAGTCCCAGCTGACCCAGCAGGGTGGGAGCGAGGTCGGTCTGGCTTGCCAGCCGGTCGACGATGCCGCCTCGCGCCAGGGCTCCGCCGGTCCAGAGCATGGGGATGTGGTACCAGCTTGCGGCTGACTTGTAGGGGACCGCGGCGTCGGTCCGCTCCAGCCGCTTGGAGTGATCGGCCACGATGACCACGAGGGTGTGGTCCCACCAGGGCTCCCGGGCGGCCCGGCGCAGCAGCGCTCCCAGGACCTGGTCGGTATAGGCCAGCGAGTTGAGAAAGCGGGATTCGCCGTCGGCCCCCGCAACCCGCACCGGTCCCGGCACGTCGAACGGCTCGTGGCTGCTCTGGGTAAGCCAGGTCACGAAAAAGGGAGCCGGCGTGTCCCCCAGATCGGCCAGCACCCGGTCGGCGACGACGTCGTCGTGGGCGCCCCACTTCGATTGCCAGGTCGAGCGGGGGAAGTCTTCCTTGCCGATCACCCGGTCAAACCCTCCTGCGCGCACGAAGCTCCGCAGATTCGCGAATCCCAGCTCGCCGCCGTAGTAGAAACCGGTGGCATAACCCGCGGCCTTCAAGTCGCGGGACAGCATCGGGAGGCTGCCGGACTTCGAAGGAATGGTCAGGATGGAGCCGTTGGGAACGGTGGGAGCGCCCGCCAGCAGCGCGGCCAGTCCCTTCTCGGTCCGGTCGCCGGCGGCGTAGACCCGGCGAAACAGGAGACCTTCCCCGGCCAGGCTGTCGAAGACCGGCGTCGCGCCGGACAGTCCGCCCAGTCGCGGCACCGCGCGGGCGGTGAAGCTCTCCCAGACGATCAGCAGGACATTGGGCCTGGCGCCGCGCAGGTAGCTCGTTCGGGGCGCGGTCGGTTCGGCGCCGGGCGCCTCAGGGTGACAACACAAGGCCCGCGCCGAGTCCGGCGGCAGGACCGCGTAGGGATTCTCCCGGCGATTCAGGCCCCGGTGCCACGAATCGAAGAAGTTCCAGCCCACGTTGACGGCGGCCAGGTTGGCAAAGGGCAGGGGAGAGAAGTAGGCGCTGCTCTGATTGATGGGAATCTGCTGCACCCCGCCGCGGGCCGGAATGACCAGCAACAGCGCGCAACCGAGGATCGGCAGGGCCAGCGCGGCGCGGGCGGGGGGAAACCGGAGCCGGGGCCGGAGCACCCGGAGCGCGATCACCCCGAACAGCGCGGTGAGGAGGAGCCAGAGCTGCACCAGGAGCCAGCGGGGTCCGCCGCCCGCCGCGGCCCAGCTCTCGACCGGGTGGGTGAGATACTGGAGGACCGCGGCGTCGATGTGCCGGCCCCATTCCCGGAAGATGCCGAGGTCGGCGGTACCCAGCAGCGCGAGGATGGCGGTGGCGAGCAGGGTCCAGGCCAGCACCAGAATACCGGCGGGCCGGGTCAGGCGCTGAAAGACCGAGAGCGCCACCAGCAGGAACGGAACCAGCGAGAGATACGCCGCGGCGGCGAGATCCAGGCCGAGGCCATGGAGGAAGGTGCCCGTGACCGTCGCGACCGGGAGCCCTGCCGTCTCCCGGTAGAAGAAGGCGAGGAACACCAGCCGCACGGCAGCGAAGAAGGCCAGCCAGTAGAGGAGATAGAGCAGCAGGAAAGTGAAGCGGGGGCGCACGGGGGAAAGGTAATGCCGGGGTGAGTGGTCAGTCGTGAGTGGTCAGTGGTCAGTGGTCAGTGATCAGTGGGTCGTGTCCACCGACCACTGACCACCGACCACTGATCACTTCATCACGGTCTTGGCGCCCTCCGCCGCAGCTTGAGGTCGAGATCGAAGATCTTGTCCCCCACCGTCAGGGTGACGTGCTGGGTTCCGTTGAAGGTCACCACGATGGTCCGGGTCACGGTCTGGCCGTCGCGGCGGCCGCCGACGAAGGTCACGGTGCACTGGCGGGTGATGGTTCCCGACAGCGGCCAGACCTCTTCGCCGTGGGGCACCGGCACCACCACGTTTTCCACCGTCAGGGTGCACTCCAGATTGTAGGAGCGCTCCTCCCCGCCTTCCCGGTGCCTGCTCTGGGAAATGTGACTCGATCCGGTTCCGTTCCAGGTCCGCTGGGTCTCGGCGCCGGCAAGTCCGGTCGCGGTCATGTCCCGTTCACGTCCGATGCTGGCGTCCCAGTTGAGTCCGCTCCGGGACCCCTCCAGCGAGCTTTGAATGTTCGCCTTGGCCGTGGTGATCGCATCATAGGCCTGCTGGACCACGTTGGCTGCGTTCCAGAAAGTGTAGGAGCGTTCGATGGTCACCCCGCCCTGGGTGATGGTGGGGCAGACCAGCTTGCCGCTGGGGGCGTCGAAGGGGCAGTTCGCCGGGCGGAAGTCTCCCGTGCCGGGCACGAAGCCGGCCTGGGCGATGAAGAACACCGGCTCCCGCATCACCTCCACGTCTTCGGCGGTTGCATCGGCGGCCACCTGGGCGATATCGGCGTCGAGCAGCGGGGTCGCCGCGTCGGGGCCGGTGTTATCGCTGTTGCAGGCCCCGAGCCCTATGACCCAAATCAGGGCGCCGCAACGCATTAGAGCACGCATAAAGTCCTCGTGAGATGGTTTCGATCCGGTCGGTCATTTCCAGTGGCCACCGGGAATGACGCATCCCGATCGGTGCCGTTAAGCCTAATCGGCGCACTCTCCCGGGATTGTGACCGCCATCACTTTTTCCGTTTGGGTTCCGCGCTGCCCGATACTCCGCCCGAGACGATGAAGGCCATGATCTCCGGGGCTTCGGCCTCGACCGGCTGGACCCGGTTGGCGGGGACGATGATGAGGTTGCCGGCGAAGTTGTAGGCCTGAGGGAGGTACACCGCGACGAACCCGGGCATCGCCAGCCGCTCGGCCCCCTCGGCGGTGACGAATCCCATGGTCCACACCATCCCGGCCTCGTCGAGCTGGGCCCGCACCGGCCGGTTGAATCGGCGCTGCTCGCCCACGAAGGCGTTGAGAAGATCCTTGGTGGAGGTATAGAGCAGCCGCACGAAGGGGAGCTTCTCGAGCCAGCTCTCGATCTCGGCGACCAGTCCCCTGGTGAGCAGGTTCCCGGCCAGAAACCCCACCAGGGTGATGCCGGTGAGGGTCACCACGATACCCGCGCCCGGAATGCCCACATCGATCAGGCGGTCCACCCGGCTCACGATCCACCAGCAGACGTAGAGGGTGATGAACACGGGGGTAGTGACCACCAGGCCGCGGAGGAAATACTGGGCGATCCGTTTCACGCGAGGATTCCTTCGATCGCGGCGAGGAGGGCCGCGAGGTGGTCGGGGGTGAGGTCGCCCATGTGACCGATCCGGACGATCGGCCCGTGCCGGGGATCGAGCGCGCCCCCCACCAGGAAGCCCCGTTCGGCCAGGGCCTCGATCAGCGCGGCGGGAGGCCGGGTCTCGGGGAGCCTGAGGGCGGAGATCGCGGGAGAGCGCTGCCCGGGCTCGGCCATCATCGTGACCCGCTCCTGCGCGGCCACCCAGGCCACCATGGTCTCGAGCATGGCGCGGTGCCGGGCGAACCGGGCCGGCCACCCCCCCGACGCGGCGATCCGGTTGAGCTGGGTCTCCAGCGCGAGGAAGAGCGGAATCGCCGGGGTCCAGGTGGGGAGGTTCTCCCGGGCGATGTTCACCAGCCGCCGCACCGAGAGGTAGTAGCCGGCATCGTCCTGCTCGGCGGCCCGGGCGAGAAACCGCTCGCTGGCGGCGCCCAGCGCCAGGCCCGGGGGGAGGGCGAGGGCCTTCTGTGAGCCGGTGCAGTAGTAGTCCGCGCCCCAGCGGTCCATCTCCACCGGCACGGCGCCGAGCGAGGTGACCCCATCCACCAGCAGCAGCACGTCCTTGCGGGAGCGCACCACCTCCGCGAGCGCCGGGATGTCCGCCAGCGCACCGGTGGAGGACTCCGAGTGCACCACCGCCACCGCGTCCACCTCGGGACCCTCGAGAAACTGATCCAGCTGTTCGGCGGTGATCGCGGTGCCGGGGTGGACCTGGAGCCGGTAGGCCTGCCGGCCGCAGGACTCGGCGATCCGGGCCAGGTATTCCCCGAAGTATCCGCCCGAGGCCACCAGCACCCGGTCCCGCACCCCGCTCCGGATCGCCGCCTCGAGCAGTCCGGTGGCGGAAGAGGTGGCGATGAAGACGGGCTGCCCGGTGCCGAAGCATTCCCGGAGCGCGGGCTGCATTGCCGCGAGCATGGCCTGCATCCGCGGGCTCCGGTGCCCGAACATCGGCTGGTTCAGCGCCGCGAGCACGTCGGGATGGACGTCGGTCGGGCCGGGAAGAAAGTTCTGTCCGAACCGGCTCATGCGGCCAGCACGCTGGCACTGGTGGTGAAGCGCACCCCCCGGGCCGCCCACTCCGCCAGCAGGGCGGGCGCCGCCTCGGCGTTGATGGCGCGGGCCGCGTCGGTCACCAGGGTCACCGGAATGCCGGGGCGATGGCGGCGCAGCCCCTCGATGGCGTACTTGTCGCACACGTCCAGTGCCACGCCGTACAGCACGACCTCGGAGGGCGCGAGCGCGTCCAGGACCGGGAGGACGTTCGGATTGGTGAAGACGTCGAACCAGTGCTTGTGGAAGAGAATGTCCCCGTCATGGGCCTTGACCCGCGCTGCCAGCGCGACGGGATCCGCCAGCTCGGGCTCGATGACCAATGGATTGCGGAGCCGGGTTTCCGCGATCTTGGCCTGTCCCGGTGTGCCCCGCATGCAGTGGTCGGGAAAGGTGCTGACCCAGTCGGGGGTGTCGGAGAGCTCCCGGTGGCCGGCCACGTGGTCGTCGGCGCTGGCGATGATCCTGATCCCCCTCTGATGGGCGTACGCGGTAAGCCGGGCCAGCACCGGAATGATGGCTTCGCTGTCCGGCACGTAGAGGCGGCCGGACGCGTGCATGAAGTCCACCTGGGTATCGACGTCCCAGAAGATCTTCGACATATTGAGGCCCCTGTCTGGTGAGACGTGAGAGGTGAGAGGTAAGACGGACAAGCCGGTCCCTCTCACCTCTCACGTCTCACCTCTCACGTTACCAGCTCCAGCCTCGGATTGGGCTGATACTCGCGTCCCACCTTGGCGCAGGGCTTGCCGTCCCGCCGCACCACGTCGGCGGTAAAGTCGAAGCGGCCCTGGAAGAGCGAGCTGCCCACGCCGTAGGCGTCCACCGGCACCTGCTGCCGCTCGAAGTCCTGGATCTTCTCGGCGGTGAATCCACCCGACACGATGATCCGCACCTTCTGGAATCCGTGGGTATCCAGGGCCTGCCGGACGTTCCAGACCAGCTGGGGGCAGACCCCCGAAGGCCGGAAGCGTCCCATCTGGGGAATGACCGACCGGTCGACCAGCATCTCGCTGGTGTCGATCCGCACCCCGTAGAGCCGGTCGCCCAGGGCATCGGCCACCTGGAGCGCGGTGCGCACACAGTCGTTTTCGAAGTCCACCAGGGTCACCAGCCGCACGCTGGGATCGATGTGGTCGGCAAACTTGCGGGTGGCCAGCACACTGTCGCCCCCGTAGGCCGCGATCAGCGCATGGGGCACGGTTCCCACCCCTTCGCTGCCCCACCAGGACGCCTGCGCGTCGGTGGACACCCCGATCGCTCCCGCGATGTGCGCCGCGTAGCCGTCGCCGGTCTGCACCAGCCAGTGATCGTGGCGGGCCGGAAAGAACATCACTTCCTTGGGCCGGGCCGCCTCGACCACCCGGCGGGTATTGGTGCCCACCCGGGTGCGCCGGGACAGGACGCCCAGGTACAGGGTCTCGAGGTGGGCGATGGCGTCGTAGGGGCCGTCGATCAGCAGCACGGTCTCCCAGGGGGCGATCGGGTCGCCGTCGTACAGCGCCCGGACCTCGAGCTCCGACCATTCGATGGCGCAGAGCTTGAGAATCGCGATCGCTTCGTCGATCCCCCCGAGGAACGCGGTCGACTTGCCGAATACCTGCATGGTGACCCGGGGCCGGCTGCCGTCGGCGAGGAGAATCTCGCGGGCCCGGGTGAAGTACTTATCCGAGTAGTAGCCCGCGCGCATCTTCTCGACCGGGAGGTTGAAGATCGCGGGATCGAGCCGGGGCCGCCGGGTCATGGCTCGGGGAGGGCGAGGGCCGGGGCCACCACCGCGCCGCCACCCATAAAAAAGGTGATGACGCCCCGGAGGTACCGGAAAGGATCGGTGTCGAGGGTTTTGGCGCGGCCGCGCAGGCTTTCGGGGAGGAGCGACACGCTCCGAAGGTAGAGGCGGGCATGGGGCGCGGCAAGTTGACAGGAGTCGGCGCCTCCCCCTGATTCTTTCATCTCCAGACCGGTTTTCTTCACCCGGGAGCGACCCGTGTCCGATGCCGTCACCCGCCGTCACTTTCTCGGAACCGCCGTCCTCGCCGCGGCGGGCACCGCTGTTTCCCCC
>DATCXX010000126.1:0-7530 GCA_036565615.1 Gemmatimonadales bacterium
GGCTCGGCCTCTATCTCATCCTGGGTGCGGGATTGTCCAACCTCTGGGACCGGCTCCTGCGGGGGCGGGTGATCGATTTCCTGAATGTCGGCATTGGCCCGCTGCGCACCGGGATCTTCAACCTGGCCGACGTGGCGCTCATGCTCGGCCTCGTCCTCATCCTGCTGGGACATCGCCGGAAGTCCTCCCCGACGCCTGTCTGAGATGTCCGATCTTCAGGATCAATTCGGCGAGATCGACATCTACCTGTTCGACCAGCTCCTCCGGGGACGATTGGTTCCGGGCATGCGGGTGTTCGACGCCGGATGCGGGTCGGGCCGGAACCTGGTCTACCTCCTCCGGTCCGGCTACGAGGTCTTCGGAGTCGATGGGGATCCCAATTCGATCCGGTCGGTTCAGCAGCTCGCCGCGCGGCTTGCCCCGCATCTCCCTTCCGAGAATTTCCGGGTGGAGGTCCTCGAGCAGATCAGCTTTCCCGAGAGCTTCGCCGACGTGGTCCTGAGCAGCGCCGTCCTGCACTTTGCTCGCGACGATGCGCAGTTCGATGCCATGCTCCGCGGTACCTGGAAGGTCCTGCGACCGGGCGGGATGCTGTTCTGCCGGCTGGCGTCGTCCATCGGGATGGAGCAGCAGGTCAAGCCTCTGGCAGGTCGCCGGCACCGGCTGCCGGACGGCAGCGAGCGCTACCTTGTGGATGAGGCCTTCCTGATGACCCTCACCCGGGAGCTCGGCGGGGAGCTGATGGATCCGCTCAAGACCACCGTGGTACAGAACCAGCGCTGCATGACGACCTGGGTCATCCGCAAGAATGCCCAGCCGGTTTGAGTCCTCGTCACCGATCGCACTCCTGCTCACGTTCGCTGGATTGAGCGGGTGCGAATCCGCGGCAGCTCCGCCCCGCAGCATGATCACGCGAGACAGCCTGGGCATTCTGATCGTCGAGAACCGGGCTCCGGCAGAGATCCGGGCGCCATGGACCCTCGATACGGGTTCGGTCATCGAGATGGGGAGCCAATCCGGCGATTCTACCCAGGAGTTCAGCGGCTTCGTCATTCCGGTCCTGCTGTCGGATGGCCGCGTGGTCGTGGCCGACGGAGGCACCAGCGAGCTCCGCATCTTCGGGCCCGACGGCAACTGGGTGAAGTCGGTCGGCCGCCGGGGCGGTGGACCGGGGGAGTTCGAGAATCTGGGCTGGCTCGATGTGAGTGTCGGGGACACTCTCCGCACCTATGACTGGGGCCTCCGCCGGCTCTCGGTCTTCACCGCCGAGGGGACCTTTCTCCGACCGGTGTCGTTGCTGACTGGCGGCGAGGTGTCGTCGCCCCGGCCGCTCGGGATGCTGCGCGACGGGCGGCTGATCGCCCTGAGCCAGAACACCGTCACGCCCGAGTCCAAGCCCGGTGCGGGACGGGACACGGTGCCGCTCTTCGCTCTGGATTTCATTCGGGGCGTCGCCGACTCGCTGGGGAGGTTTCCCGGCCATGAGCACCTGATCCACACTGGGAAAGGGAGTGTGAGCGCCGGGAGCTTGCCTTTCGGCAAGGATCTCCATGTCCTGGTCCATGGGTCCCGGGTCTACGTGGGCACCGCGGATGGACCGGAAGTGCTGCTCCTGGGCACCGATGGAAGGGTCGAGCGCGTGGTGCGATGGATCGACGCTTCAGTGCCGGTGACACCGGCCGATATCGAGGCCTATACCGAAGCCAGTAGTCAGGAGTTTGGCCCGGGGGAGGAGGAGAGGCGGGAGCGGTTCCTGCTGCGGCTCAAGCAGACTCCATTCCCGAAGTGGAAACCTGCTTACGCAGGCCTGCTGGCCGGCCCCGAAGGCTCGCTCTGGGTTCGCCGTTATGCCGAGCCCGACCGGTCGGCTCCCGTCGACTTCGAGGTGTTCGATTCCACCGGTCGCTGGCTCGGTGGGGTCCGCATGCCGTCTGGTTTCGATCCGGCGCGGATCACCGCCGGCGCCGTGGTCGGTACCTGGAGAGACGACAATGACGTCCCGCACGTTCGGGTGTACCGGCTGATCCCAGGGCACTGATGGCCGGTTTCCCGCTTCAGGTCTTGACGGGCTATTCTTGGAGGGAGCCAGACCTGGTTTCTACGCCCGGGGGAATTCCATGAATCCCGAAATCCTCAAGATGATTCTCCTCAACTCCTCCGTGGTGATGCTGCCTTGGCTGGTGGGCGGCCTGATCCTGATCGCGGCGGTGTCGTTCAGTCCGCTGGGCCGCCTGTTCGTGGGATACTTGCGGGACCGGCGCCGGGACGCCGAAGCGCTGGAGGCGATGCTGGCCGAGACCAGCGCGCTCCGCGGCGTCCTGGGTGAAGTGGTCGAGCGCCTCGACGCCACCGAACGCCGGCTTGCCCTCGGTCTCCCGACGCCGACGCCGCGGCGGAACCCCAGCGAGGACAGCGTCCGGACTCCGGTCTGACCCGACCCGCCATGAGTGAGCGCCAATACAGCGATGACGAGGTGGCCGCCATCTTCGAGGAGGCCTCGAAGACGGAGCACCCCGCGTTGCCGGCTCCCACGGAGGGGAGGGGAATGACCCTGGCCGCGTTGCAGGACATCGGACGCGAAGTGGGGATCTCGCCCGAGTCCATTGCGCACGCGGCCAGGTCGCTGGACCAGAACGGGCGGCCGGTGTCGCGATCGTTTCTCGGTCTCCCGATCGGGGTCGGCCGGACGGTGGAATTCGACGGCCCGCTCTCCGATCCCGACTGGGAGCTCCTGGTTGCCGATTTGCGCGAGACCTTCGAAGCCCGCGGCGTGGTGCGCTACGACGGTCCCTTCCGGCAATGGACCAACGGCAACCTTCAAGCGCTGGTCGAACCGACGCCGAATGGCCATCGCATCCGGCTCCAGACCACCAAGGGAGACTCCCGCGCCCTCATGACGGGAGGGCTCGGGATGCTGGGCGCGGCAGCAGCAACCCTGCTCGTCCTCGCCGCGGCCGGTGGCCATGGGAACGCGGACACCGGCGCCGGGTTCATGGCCCTGATCGGCGTCGGTATGTTTGGGATCGGCGCCTTGCGACTTCCCGGCTGGGCCCGGCGCCGGAAGGCCCAGATCGATCAGGTGCTGGCGCGGCTTCGGGGGAGCCGAACATGATCTTCGGTGCTCATCTCCTGCTCTACAGCAGCGACGCCGACGCGGATCGCGCCTTCCTGCGCGACGTGCTCGGCTTCAAGGCGGTGGATGCCGGCAGAGGGTGGCTGATCTTCGCTCTTCCGCCTGCCGAGGTCGCCGTCCACCCGCTGGAGGACGAGCCAGCTCCCGCACCGGCCGGTTCCCCGCTGCTGCCCGCCGCCCTCTACCTAATGTGCGACAATGTTCGGGCGTACATCTACCGTCTGGCGGAGCGGGGGGTGCAGTGCTCCGCGCTCCAGGAGGAGCATTGGGGTATCGTGACCACGATCCCGCTGCCGAGCGGGGCAAGCCTGGGCCTGTACCAGGCGAAGCATCCTACCGCGCTCGAGATCGGCACTTCCTGAACTATTTCATCCGCCAGCTCGACACGGCATGGAAGCTCACCAGCTTCCACCTCGAAGGGCTCAGCACCGAAGAGTGCCTCTGGCGTCCGGCGCCCGTGGGGCTCCAGGTGCGACAGCTTCCCTCCGGGGAGTGGCGCGCCGACTGGCCCGAGCACGAGCGCTACGACCTGGGTCCGCCCAGCATCGCCTGGCTGACCTGGCACATCGGCTTCTGGTGGTCCATGGCGCTGGATCACTCCTTCGGCGCCGGGACGCTCACCCGCGAGAAGGTGACCTGGCCCGGCAGCGCGGACGCGGCGCGCGAGTGGGTGACCGGACTTCACGAAGCGTGGCGAGACAGACTGGAGCATCTCTCGCCCGCCGATCTGCAATCGCCGGAGCGAACCCGGTGGCCGTTCCGGGACCGCCCGTTCGGCGACCTGGTCGCCTGGGTCAACATCGAGCTCACGAAGAACGCCGCCGAGATCGGCTACGCCCGCTTCCTTCATGCCGTCCAGTCGTCGCGTACTCCAGCGACACCGTCCCGGTCTTCTCGTAGATCCGGTGCTTGAGCAGACGAAGCGCCGACCGGGGGGCGGGGTAGGGCAGCAGGGGCAAGCCACCGCCAAGCAGGACCGGAATCACCGCAACCTCGACTGAATCCACCAGGCCCAGCTCGAGCAGGCTCCGGAACAGCGATCCGCCGCCGAAGAGCCAGATGTCCTTTCCTTCTCCCCCCTTGAGGGCCGCCACCGTTTCGGCCGGTTTGTCGGACACCACCACCCCGGGACAATCGGCCTGCCGGAGCGTGTGCGAGAAGACGTAGACCTTCATGCCGGGCATCCCGCCGCCGCCCTGTCCCCGGGTCACCTCGTAGGTTTTCCGGCCCAGCAGAATCGTATCGAAGGAGCCCATCAGGCTGCCGAAATCGATGTCCGGATCCATGACGATCCAGTCGCTCTCGCCGTTGGGGCCCGCGATATAGCCGTCGAGGCTCATGGCCACCGAAAAGCGAACCCGTCTCATGCTGCCTCCCTGGTGATAGCGCCGCCGGCGCCCCCGAGGGTTCGATGACGGAACCCGGGGCCTTTCTGCATATTGGTAATTGAACCTCCAGGAGAAAATCCATGCCAACCGGAGCCTTCGCGGCCCTGGCGCTGCTCGCCGCCCTCCAGTCCCCCGCCAAACCGGAAGAGGAATTCGCCGGGATCGTTTCGGCGTTTCTGAGCAAGGAATTCGTCACCGACTGGCAGGGGGTCGAAAAGCTCCCCGGGGTCACGTGGGCCGCGCTGCCGCCGGTCGAGCTCAGGACCTGCCTGCCCGACGGGGGCTGCTACACCCGGCAGGGCGCCTCGAGCATCGGAGCGCGGAACCTCATGGTCGTCGCCACCGGGGCCCGCAGCATCGTCACCCACCTGTTTGTCCGGAACCCCAACGCGCCGCTGGGCGAGGCTGCGGTGCTCGGGGCGCTCAAGAATGCCGGCCTGGTCACCGAGCTGGCCCGCTGCCCGCTCAAGACCGGGGCAGGGGGAACCAACTGGTACAGCATCAAGGGTGAAACAATCGAATCCAGCCATCTCTCGGTGCAGACTTCCTGCAACGGGCGGGCCTGCGAAGGCTTCGTGCTCTCCCGGAGCGACAGGCTTCCCCCACTGCAGCCGGCTCAGCTCGCGCTCTACAGCGAGAAATGCTCGGCGGGCGCGGAGCGGATCCCGGTTTCCACTACCCGGCCGCACGTGGCGCTGGCCGACGCGATCAAGGCGCTGATCCCGCCGGCCTCGGGCCCGGCGGGGTATGACTGGAAGGCGCTCGAGGCGCTTCCGTCCGGAATTACCTGGAACGGCGACGGGCCCAGGCCGATGAACCTCAGTTTCAAGAACGACCCCAACCCGGTCAGCCGGACCGGGTCGGTGACGCTGGCGGGGCGGGAATTCTCCGTGCTGGCGAGCGGAACTCCGGCGCGGGCCGCGGTGATCTACCTGGATGAAACCGGACTCCACCCCAAAGGCGAGCACATGCTGGGCGCGCTCTACGAAAAGGGATTTGCAGTGAAGGTGGTCCGCTGCGGGCCGGTGTACACCGAATCGACCCACATCTGGTACAGCGCCGCCAGCCCGGCCACCCGTCCGGTGATGGTGCTGCAGTCCATTCGGTACGACGGCAACAACGTGCAGGACGGGTATGCACTGCGGCTGGATGGAACCCTGCCGGCCCGGGATCCGCGAGACCGGAATCCCGGCACCGGGGGCTGCTGAGCCGCATTCCTTTCCGAAAACCGGGCGACGGGGGTACCATTTGGGCGATCTCTCAGCCAGGAGCCACCCATGTTGCGCCGTGCCCTTCCCGCTTTCCTGCTGGTCGCGCAGAGTCTCCCCGCCCAGCAGCCCGCGGTCCCGCTCTACACCGATCTGGGCTCCCACCATCGGGCCATCACCACCAAGGTTCCCCAGGCCCAGCAGTACTTCGACCAGGGGCTCCGTCTGGTGTACGGCTTCAACCATGCGGAGGCGATCCGCTCCTTTACCCGGGCGACCGAGCTGGACCCCGGCTGCGCGATGTGCTGGTGGGGCATCGCCTACGCGCTCGGGCCCCATGTGAACGCGGGGATGGATTCCGCCAGCGGAGTCCAGGCCCATGCGGCGGCACAGCGGGCCCTGTCGGCGAGGCGCGATGTCCCCGAATGGGAGCGTGGCTATGTCGCCGCGGTGGCCGCCCGCTACGCGCCGGTGCCGCCGGCTGATCGAGCGCGCCTGGATTCGGCCTACGCGCGCGAAATGGGCGCGGTGGCCCGGAAGTACCCGAACGATCTCGACGCCCAGGCGCTCTACGCCGAGGCGCTGATGGATCTCCGGCCCTGGAACTACTGGACCCCGGAAGGGAAGCCCTATCCGGGCACCGAAGAGATCGTCCGTCTGCTGGAGGGGACCATCGCCCGCAACCCGGAGCACCCCGGGGCCTGCCACTATTACATCCACGCGGTGGAAGCAGTGACGCCGGAGAAGGCGGTGCCCTGCGCCGAGCGGCTGGCGCGACTGATGCCCGGAGTGGGCCACATGGTGCACATGCCGGCCCACATTTATGTCCGAGTGGGCCGGTATAACGATGCCGCCCAGAGCAATGTGCACGCGATTCACACCGACGAGACCTTCATCGAAGGGCAGAAGCCGGTGACGGTCTACTCGCTGGCCTACTATCCGCACAACATCCACTTCCTGGCGTTCGTCTCCACCCTGGCCGGGCGGAGCGCACAGGCCCTCGAGGCCTCCCGCACCCTGAAGGCCAAGGTGAATCTCGAAGTGGCCCGGGGGGTGTTCATGCTCCAGGAGATGGTCCCCTATCACGTGCTGACCCTGACCACCTTCGGGCGCTGGGACGAGGTCCTGGCGGAGCCGCTTCCCCCCTCCGAGCTCCGGATGCCGCTGGCCCTGGCGTACTACGCCCGGGGCGTGGCCCTGGCTGCCAAGGGGCAATTCGCGGAGGCTCGGGTGGCGCTGGACAGCGTCCGGGCGATCGACGCGGCCACCGCCGCGAACACCGACGCCAAGACCGCAGTGTCCATCGCGGCCCACGCGCTGATGGGGGAGATCGCGACCCGGAGCGGAAACACCGAGGAAGGGATCGCGCATTTTCAGGAGGCGCTGAAGATCGAGGACGCCGGTCTCTACTTCGAGCCGCCCCGCTGGTACTACCCGATTCGCCACTCGCTCGGCGCGGCGCTGCTCAAGGCGGGCCGGAACGCCGAAGCCGAAGCGGTGTACCGGGAGGACCTGAAGCGGTTCCCCGAGAACGGGTGGTCGCTGTTCGGGCTGGCGGCCGCGCTCAAGGCGCAGGGCAAGACGGCCGAGGCGGCGGCGGTAGAGCAGCGGCTCGCCAAGGCATGGGCGGGGGCCGACGTCAAGCTGACCGGGTCGCGGTTCTGAGGTGATGGGCTTCCCGGCGTGAGCCTGCTCTCCGCCGCAGTGCTGTTGTTCTTCGTGATGGATCCGCTCGGCAACGTGCCGCTCTTCCTGTCGGCGCTGCGCCGGGTGGATCCCGCCCGGCACCACCGGATCATCG
>DATCXX010000379.1:0-6581 GCA_036565615.1 Gemmatimonadales bacterium
GCCGCCGTCGAGGGCCTGCCGTGCCAGCCGGGTGGCCTCGCGAAGTGTGGGCGCCATCCCCGTGGCCCAGGCCAGGACCCCGGCGTTGAACGCCACCGCGTCCGCCTGCGCCGGCCGTCCCTTGCCTCCGAGCAGCTCGAGCAGCCAGGCGGCGTTCTCCTCGGGACCGGCGCCGGTGAGCGCTTCCACCGGCGCGGGAGTGAGCCCCGCCTCCTCGGGCGTGATGGTGATGTGGCGGATCTCACCGCCCTGGAGCAGTACCCCCGTGGTGGGCCCGTGCAGGGCCACTTCGTCCAGACCGCTGCCGTGCACCACGAGCGCCACGTCGCGTCCCAGAAGCTGGAGCGTCCGGACGGCGGCTTCGCAGAGCGCCGGATCATAGATCCCCATCATCTGCCAGGGAGGGCGCGCCGCATTGGCGATCGGCCCCACCAGGTTGAAGACCGTGCGGACCCCGAGGGCGCGGCGGACCGGGGCGATGTGCCGGACCCCGGGATGGTACTGGGGGGCGAATACGAAGCAGATCCCGAGCTCGTCGAGGCAGCGCCGGGCTACCTCGGGCGGAGGATCGAGCCGGACGCCCAGACGCTCCAGGACATCGGCCGAGCCGCAGCGGGAGGAAACCGAGCGGTTCCCGGTTTTCGCGATCGGGATCCCCAGCTCCGCCGCGACGAACGCCGCCGCCGTCGAGATGTTGACGGTGGATGCGCCGTCGCCGCCGGTTCCGCAGCAGTCGGCGTACGGGTAATCGGGACGGGGGAAGGGGACCGCAGCCATCAGGAGCGCTTCCACCGCACCGGCCATCACCTCGGGAGTTTCCCCCCGGGTCTTGAGCGCCACCAGCACGGCGGCGACCTCGATTTCGGAGTAGTCGCCGGCCAGGAGCAGCCGGAAGGCCGCGGTGCTCTCCTCGCGGGTGAGCGACCGGCGGGTCAGGGCATCGAGCACTTCACCGGCGCGCATGGATGGCCCAGTGCATGACGTTGTCGATGATCCGGCCCCCGTCGGGAGTCAGAATGGATTCGGGATGGAATTGCACTCCCAGCTGGGGCGCGCCGGTGTGGGCCACCGCCATTACGATGCCGCCGGTGTCGGCGACCGGGTCCAGACAACCCGGCGTCACCGACGCGGCCAGCGAGTGATAGCGTCCGACCGGAAAGGGCGAGGGAACGCCCTCGAACAGCACCCCGCCCCGGTGGCGCACCCGCGAGGTCTTGCCGTGGACCACCTCACCGGCCGGGCCCACCGCTCCGCCGAAGGCTTCGACCATCGCCTGGTGGCCGAGACAGACCCCGAACAAAGGCACCGCCGCGCCGGCGGCCTGCCGGACCAGCTCGATGCAGCAGCCGGCCTGGGCGGGCGTTCCCGGACCGGGGGAGAGCAGCAGCAGGCTGGGGTGCCGCTCCAGTGCGCGGGCGAGCAGGTGACCAGCCGCCGCGGTGTTGCGCCACACTTCCACCTCGGCACCCCGGCGGGCGAACTCGTCCACCAGGTTCCAGGTGAAGGAATCGAAGTTGTCCACGAACACCAGGCGGAGCCGGTCAGACATCGGAATCTCCCGCGATGGCGCGGAGCACCGCTTCCGCCTTGCGCCGGGTCTCCCGGGCCTCCTCGGCCGGATCGGAGTCGAACACGATCCCCGCGCCGGCCCGGACCTGCGCGGTGCCGTCCCGCACTACGGCGGCGCGAATCACGATGGCCGTGTCCATGGCGCCGTCGTGACTCAGGTAGCCGACCGCCCCACCGTAGGCTCCCCGGCGTGAGGTCTCCACTTCCCGGAGGATTTGCGCGGCGCGAATCTTCGGCGCGCCAACCAGGGTTCCCATGTTCATCGCCGCGGCGTAGGCGTGGAGGGCATCCTGCCCCTCGGCGAGGGTTCCTTCGACCTCCGAGACCAGGTGCATGACGTGGGCATAGCGATCCACGGTCAGCAGGCGGGTCACCTGGCGGGTTCCGGGCCGG
The DNA here is from genome assembly GCA_036565615.1 of Gemmatimonadales bacterium. Taxonomy (GTDB): domain Bacteria; phylum Gemmatimonadota; class Gemmatimonadetes; order Gemmatimonadales; family GWC2-71-9; genus JABFSM01. The sequence goes on from DATCXX010000379.1 coordinate 1,963, forward strand.
CTCACCCGGGCCACGTCGTTGCGGGCGAGATCCACCAGCATCATGTGTTCGGCGGTCTCCTTCTCATCGAGATGGAGGGCCGCCTCGCGCCGGGAATCCAGGTCCGGGTCGATGTCGCCGCCGGCCGAGCGGCCCCGCGCGGCGGTGCCGGCGATCGGGCGGATCGTGACCCGGCGGGGCGAGCCATGCACCTTGACCGCGGTTTCGGGCGAGGCGCCGAAGACCACCGAGTCCCGGCCGGCCACATAGAAGAGGTAGGGGCTCGGGTTGGCTCTGCGCAGCCGGGCATAGGCCGCGAGGGGATCGGGACAGGGCGCCGCGAAAGTACGCGAGGCCACGATCTGAAAGACGTCACCGGCGACGATGTGCCGCTTCAGGCGGAGAACGAGCGATGCGTAGTCCGCGTCCGACAGGTCGACGTCCGCCTGGGGAAAGGGGAAGGGGGAAGACTGGGGAAGGGGAGCCGCCTCCTTCCCCTGGTTTTCCCCCTTCCCCAGGTTTTCCCCCTTCACCCGGTTTTCCCCCTTCACCCGGTCTTCTCCTTTCCCCGCGGCGGCAACCGCCGCGAGCAGCTCGCCGATCGCCCGCACCGCATCGTGATAGTTGGCATCGCTTCCCGCGCCGCCGTAGGCATTGGCGACCAGCAGGGTCCGATGCCGCAGGTGATCCACGATGACCAGGCGGTCGGGGACGACGAACTCGAAGTGCGGGGTCTCGGCCGGCTCGGGCCGGCCGGGCGGCAGCGACTCGAACAGCTCCACCAGATCGTAGGAGAGTACCCCGGCGGCGAGGTGGCAGGCGTCGATCGGATGGGCCAGCAGGCAGGGGCCGAACACCACGGTCCGGAGGGCATCGAGAGGAGAGAGCAGGCGGGCCCGGGCCGCCTCGTCGCGCTCGATCTCGGGGAGTGCGGGAAAGTCGGCGGTCAGGGTTCCGTTTTCGCTCGACACGAGGACCGGCCCCTTCGAGCGCTCCGCGCTCTCAGGGCGACAATCAGCCAGTCGCTCCGCGATCCAGGGAAGCAGTGAGCGCCCATTGGCGGAGAGCGCCTCCACCGACACTCGCCGCCCGGTGCAGGTGATCCGGAGGGCGGCGCCGACGCCGATCAGGCTGCGCTCTCCCGCGCCGGCTCCGGTCTCGGCCGATTCCAGCAGGAAGGTTCCCGGGCGGCGGCCGCCCTCCGAGCAGCGCCGATACAGCTCCAGCGGGTCGGGGCTGCCGGTCAGCTCCCGGACCAGGGGGAGGATCGCACCCGCTTCGATGGGCGTGGTCACCATCACATCACCTTGCCCACGGCGGCGGCGATGGGGCGGAGCTCGCGCATCATCGCGGCGAACTGCTCGGGGAACAGACTCTGCCGTCCGTCGGAGAGGGCGTTGGCGGGATCGTGATGCACTTCCACCAGGATTCCGTCCGCCCCGCAGGCGAGCGCGGCCTTGGCCATGGGGGGCACCAGCTCCCGCAGGCCGGTGCCGTGCGACGGGTCCACCAGCACCGGCAGGTGGCTGCGCTGCTTGATGACCGGAATGGCGTTGAGGTCGAGGGTATTGCGGGTCGCGGTCTCGAAGGTGGTGATGCCCCGTTCGCACAGAATGACGTTGGGGTTCCCCTCGGCCAGGATGTATTCCGCGGCAAGCAGCAGGTCATCCACCTTTGCCGCCATGCCCCGCTTGAGAATCACCGGCTTCCGGCTCCGGCCCAGCGCCTGGAGCAGGCGGTAGTTCTGCATGTTCCTGGCCCCGGCCTGGAAGGCGGCCGCGTACTCCTCGACCAGGGCGACGTCGGCCACATCGACCACCTCGGTCACCGCGGGGAGCCCGGTGTCCCGCGACGCCTCGCGCAGGATGGCGAGTCCTTCGGTGCCCAGCCCCTGGAAAGAGTAGGGGCTGGTGCGGGGCTTGTAGGCGCCGCCGCGGAGGGCGTGGCCGCCCCCGGCGCGGACCGCGCGGGCGGTGGCCAGCATCTGCTCCCGGGACTCGACCGCGCAGGGCCCGGCGATGACGGTGAAGCGGCCTCCCCCCACGTGCACACCCCCAAGATCCACGATGGTGTCGTGGGGGTGCATCTCCCTTCCGACCAGCTTGTAGGGCGCCAGAATCGGCTTCACGCTCTCGACCATCGGGTCGCTGTCGAGGTGCAGGCTCTCGAGGGCGCGCTCGTCGCCCAGGGCGCCGAGCACCACCCGTTCTTCGCCGGGCATGTAGAGCGGGCGGAGGCCCAGCGCGCTGATCCGCGCCATGAGCTCGTCGGCGTGCTCTTTGGTGGCGTGCGGCTTCAAAACGATGATCATCCAAACATCCCGGCCGGAGAAGAAACGAAAAGCCCACCGCGGGGGCGGTGGGCTTCGTGAGATGCCGTCGTCTGTGGAGCTAGACTATGCGCACGAGGGCCCACCGCGGGAAGTACCGCGCCAGGGCCACCAGCTCTGCTGCACCGGAATGTGTCGCATGGTCCTTGAAGTATCTCCGCCCGGGCCTGGTTCGTCAAGCGCCATTACCTTCCTGCCATGGTCCTGGCCCGTGCCTCTCGCGTCCTGCTCGCCTCCCTGGTGCTCCTGGCCGGGCTGGCGACGCCCGACCTGGTGTGCGCCGGGCATGAGGGGCCCCGGCCCGCCCAATCCCCGGGACCGGCCGGCGACGACGAGCATCACCACCAGGGTCAGTCCGCTCCGGCCGATCCCTGTGAACGGCCCGACCTTCCCCCCTGTTGTCCGGTCCTGATGTCGTGCTCCTTCGCATTGTCCGCCGGTGAAGGCGCCGCGGGCTTGAGCGACGACGACGGGGCCCCAATGCCGCTGCTGCGCCTTTTCCGCGTCGCCCTTTCCCGGATCACCGCGCCCGATCCACCGCCTCCGAGGTCGTAGCCCCTTCACCGGTTCGACTTGATCCCGCGGGGACGACTCGCGGGGCACCCGGGCTTCTACCTCGGAACTCCTATGCGGTCTTGCTCCACTCCACTTCTCGCGGGCGTGCTCCTGGCCACCGTGCCGGCGGCGGTCCCCGCCCAGCACGTCCATCCCTCCGCCGACACCGCCGCGGTCGCGGCGCCGCTGGGCATCTCGATGGACCGGATGGGATCGGGGACCACCTGGATCCCCGACGCGGCCAGCCTCCCTTCGCGCCATTTCAGGGCGGGGTCGTGGAGTCTCATGCTGCACGGCTTTGCCTTCGGCCAGTATATGCGGCAGGGAGGACCTCGCGGGGACGACCAGCTGGGCTCGCTCAACTGGGCGATGCTGATGGCGAGCCGCACCGTGGCGGGGGGCCGGCTGCAGCTCCGGACCATGCTGTCGCTGGATCCGGGCACGGTGACGGCGCGGGGCTACCCCCTGCTGCTCCAGACCGGAGAGACCTACGAGGACGAGCCGCTGCACGACCGGCAGCATCCCCATGATTTCTGGATGGAGCTCGGGCTGCTGTACGAACGCCAGGTCAGCGACGGCCTGGGCGTTGCGTTCTATGCCGCGCCCTCGGGCGAGCCGGCCCTCGGGCCGGTGGCGTTCATGCACCGGCCCTCCGCCATGGACGATCCGGTGGCCCCGCTCGGCCATCACTGGCAGGATGCCACCCACACCAGCTTCGGCGTCCTCACCCTGGGGGTGTTCGGGTACCGGTGGAAGCTGGAAGGCTCGCTGTTCAACGGAAGGGAGCCGGACGAGCACCGCTGGGATTTCGATTCCATCCGGCTCGACTCCTTCGGGGCGCGGCTCACGGTCAATCCGTCGGAGCGGTGGAGCCTGTCCACGGCCTACGGATTCCTGAAGAGCCCCGAGGCGCACGAGCCGGACGAATCGGCCCACCGGGTCACCGCCTCGGCGATGTACGGCGCCCCGCTGGGGCACGAGGGGCAGCTTGCCGCGACGGTGGTGTACGGGGTCAACCGGATGAGCGGCCATCTGGAGCCGGCCGAATGGTCCCACACCTTTCTCGTGGAAGCGGAAGCGGTGTTCGACGGCCGCCATACCCTGTTCGGACGGGCCGAGTGGGTGCGGAAGACCGGCGAGGATCTGGTGCTGCCCGACCCGGCCCTGCACCAGCACTTTCATTTGGGCAGCCTGTCGGTGGGCGCGGTGCGGGAGCTGGGCAGCGGGTTAGGACTGACGCTGGGGCTCGGGCTCCGGGGCACGCTCAACGTCCTGCCGTCGTCGCTGGTGCCCTACTACGGCTCCCGCACCCCGCTGGGCGGGATGGTGTTTCTCCGGGTCCGGCCGGTGCGGGACGCCCATGCGGGAATGAGAATGTGAGACGTGAGACGTAAGAAGTGAGACGTGACCGTCTCACCTCTCACCTCTCACGTCTCACCGCCGGGGTCTCGTCAATTCCAGGAACGGTGGATAGTCGCGCAGCGATGCGAGGTCCTGGTCCCGATGGAGCCAGAGGTCGTACTCCCTCCCCTCGGCGAAGGCCTGGCGGAGCAGGGTCACGGCGGAGTCGCGCTGGCCCAGCGCGGCGGCGATCCGGGCCCGCCAGACCGTAGGGACTCCGAAATTGTACCGGGTAGGAATGGCCGCGAGCCGGCGGGCCAGGGCCCTGGCCCGGGCCGGGTCGTTCTGCCGGGCGGCCAGGACCCCGCGCAGCCCGATCGCATCGGGCGGCGGACTCGCCGTGGATCCGAGCAGG
>DATCXX010000381.1:0-3683 GCA_036565615.1 Gemmatimonadales bacterium
GCACGCGGCGCGTTTTTCCGGTTAGTTGGTTTCAGCGGTCAGGTTGTACTGTGTGGGCGGAATCCTCACGAGCGTCTGCCCATGCCCGTCACCGCAAAGCTGTCCCAGCTCTTTTATGAGCGCCTGGGCGAGCAAGTCGCCAACGAGCTCGTGGATTGGTTTAACGCCGTGGACGCGACCTACCGCGGGGACCTAAGGGAGCTCAACGAGCTCAACGCCCGCATCGATCGAGTCGTCGCCGAAATGGAAGCCAGGCTGGAGCGCGGGCTGAAAGAGCAGACCCGCTGGCTGCTCCTTGCGTGGGGCACCGTCCTCGCGGGTGTGATCGCCCTGTTGGCCCGCGGTTAGTCGGTGCAGGCGCGGCCGCGACCGGCGAGCGGCTGCGGGGCCCGAGCGGTGCCTTAGTGCGCCGCTGCGAACTAGTCTGCATTCGAGGCTCAAAGGCGCACTTTGGGCACCGCGAGGGTCAGCCGCACCGCTTGCCGAGGCAGGCCGCGCCAAGGCCGCGCTCAGGGCGACGGAGTCCGGGTCCGGAACGGATTCATCGCCACGATGATCCGCTGGGGCCGGGCTCGGCCCGTCACCACCACGAATCGCTTCCCGTCCGGGTGCACGTCGTAGTTGGCGTGGTCGGCAATTCCATAGGGAGCCTGCAGCACCGTAGTGGAGCTCACCACCCTGGGATGGTCTCCCAGGGTGAGCCGCGCCGAGATCAGCCGTCCCTCGTTCCAGTAGAACAGCTCCCGCCCGTCGGGCCCCCAGCGCGGATTGCGTCCTCCCGCTCCGGACACTTTCACCGCCGCAGCAGATGGAGTGGGAAAGCTGTTGACGAAGACCTCGAACCGGCCCGGGGCATTGGAGTCGTAGGCGATCCAGCGGCCGTCGGGTGACACGTCGCCCGATTTCTCGATGAAGGGGGTGTCCAGATAGGCAAACGGCGCTTCGCTGCCGTCCGCCTTCACCGCCCAGATGTCCCGATCCTCGTCCAGCGGAACCTCGGTATACACCAGGTATCCGGTGCGGGTCCAATCCGACGGCCATTGCAGTCCTTCCCGCACCACCAGCTGCCGCTCGGCCCCGGTGCCGTCGCTGTTGCGAACCAGCACGTCCTTGCGGGAAGGCCGGTCCACCGCGAAGGCCAGCTGCTTGCCGTCGGGACTCCAGGCCGGATCGTTGTTGCTCTTGCCATCGAGGGTAAACCGCCGGCGCGACTGAGTGGCCAGATCGTAGAGCCACAGGTCGTCGGGATGCCGGTCGCCGAACGCGATCCGATTCCCGTCGGGAGAAAACCTCGGCGCCCAGAAGCCGCCGTTGCGGAACAGGACCTGCTGCCCTCCGGCTCGGTCGTAGAGCGCCAGGTCGAGGATGGTCCCCGCCGCCCGGATGATCGCCAGGGTCCCCCCGCGCGACACCGAATAGAACGCCCGGCCCAGTCCGACCCCCAGCTCCTCGGGGAGGATCGTGGGCGATCCCGCCGGCTCGAGGCTTTTCAGGTCGAACTCCTGGAAGGCCAGCCGCCCCTCGGGATTGGCAAAGACCAGATACCCCGGCTCGATGTAGCTGGGCCGGAGCCCTTTGCCGAAGGTCTTCTTTGCTCCGGTCCGGAGGTCGAGCACGCCCACCAGGCCGCCGGTCGATTCGGTATTGAAGAGGACCCCCCGCCCTCCGGGGAGATAGTGCGGAAAGAAGAAGCCCGCCTCGAAGCTGTTGTTGGAAATGACCAGCGGCGCCGGAGTACCTCCCCTGGCCGATACCGTGAACAGGGACCCTTTGGGCAACGCGGAAAACAGAATGGTGTCGTCCTCGCCCCAGCTCGCCCCGGCCATTCCCTCGACATAGGGGGCGATGATGCCCTCGCTGCCGTCGGCCAGCCTGACTTTCTTGAGCGACTGATCCGCCAGGAACCCCACCCACTGGCCGTCGGCGGAAAGGAAGGCGCTGTTGGCCCCCTCGGTTCTCGGGATGGGGACCGGAACGGGGTCTTTCAGATTGCGCAGATAGAGCCGGTTGGAGCCGGCGTCGCCGGCCGGGTACACCAGCCTGGTGCCGTCGAGTGAAAGCGCCGGATAACCGGGAATCGCATCGCCCGCGTCCAGGGGGAGGTAGAACACCGCCGGAGCAGGGTCCGCCGTTGCGGCCGGAGCCCGCGATGCGGTGCGCAGCAGCCAGCCGCCGACCAGCCCTATGGCGAGCATCGCGAGAGCGCCGGCCCAGCGCCCTCCGAGCCGCCGGCGGTGCACGATCACCTGGGTGTTGGCCGTCTCCGCCGTGATCGGGAGCCGGAAGCCGGGGTTGCTGAGCGCGTCGGCAAATTGCGAGGCGCGGGTAAACCGGTCGGCCGGGCTCTTGGCGATCGCCCGCTGCACCGCCGCGGTGACGTTGGCGGGCACCAGGTCCCGGCTCTGCGAAATCGGCGAAGGCTTCTCATGCAGGATCTTGCCGATGACGCCCTGGACCGTGTTGGCCGGATGGGGCGGGTCGCCGGTCAGCATCTCGTAGGTGACCGCCCCCATGGAATAGATGTCGCTGCGCGCGTCCAGGGCCCGGTCGCCCGCCGCCTGCTCGGGCGACATGTAGTCGGGGGTGCCGAGGCTCATCCCGATCTGGGTGAGCCGCTCGCCCCCGGCCGCGCTGACCGCCAGGGCGATCCCGAAATCGGCGACCAGGGCCTGGCCCCGCTGCAGCAGGACGTTTTCCGGCTTGATGTCCCGATGGACGATGCCGTGCTCATGGGCGTAGTCGAGCGCGGCGGCCACCGACCGGGAAATCGCAACGGTGTCCTCCACGCTGAGCTGGCCGTCGTGCCGCATCTTGCCGCGCAACGACTCGCCGTCCACGTAGGGCATGACGTAATAGAGAAACTCGTCGGTGGCCCCGGAGTCGTAGAGCGGAAGGATGTTGGGGTGCTGCAGGCTGGCGGTGACCTTGATTTCGTGGAGGAACCGCTCGCTGCCCAGCCGAGCCGCCAGCTCGGGCCGGAGGACCTTGATGGCGACCCGGCGCCCGTGCTTGAGGTCCCGTGCCAGGTACACGGTGGCCATCCCGCCTTCGCCGATCTGCCGCTCGATCTGGTACCGATCCCCCAATGCCGCTTGCAGCCGGGCCAGGATTTCGCTCATTGGGGAGAAGGTGTCGCTTTTCAGTCGCGCCTCATGGCTTGGGCGGCATGGTCAGGTTGTGCCACTCCGCTTCCCCCGACACCAGCCCGACCGCCTCCAGCGCCTGCGACACCTTGAGCCGGAGCACGGTGCCCTTCCCGTAGGCGGCGTCGAGCTCCCCCGCCTGGATCTGGGACTCGATGGCGCTCCATTCCTCCGGCGCAGTGGCCAGCACCTGCTTGACCGAATCCACCCTGGCCTGGGTAACGCCCCTGGGGAGACGCCGGGTCCGGGCGAACTCGTCGACCTTCGCCTGAATGGCCGCCAGGTTCTTCTTGAGCGCGAAGCCCAGGGTGTCGAGCTCGGCGGTGAGCTGCACCCGCTTGGCCGCCACCTTGCCCGCCAGCTCCTGGGCCCGGACCGGCACCTCGGCCACCAGCGCCTCGGCGGCGGCGTAGCCCCCCTTGGCCAGGGTGTCCCGCGCCGCGGCCACCGCGCGCTTGAGCTGCTCCACCTCGTAGGGCAGCACCTTCTCGGCGTCGGCGCCGAGGGTGGCGATCGCCTCGCTGGCGCTGGTGATGGCGG
>DATCXX010000388.1:0-3826 GCA_036565615.1 Gemmatimonadales bacterium
CGATCCAGCCGGCCGGATCGGCATGCGGCCCGGTGAACCGCACCACCCGGAAATTCATCAACCCCTCTTCCCGCTCCCCCGCCACCCAGTGACCCTGGAAGGCGTCGAGAGTTTCGATCATCACGTCGTCGCGGTGGGGCATCAGCTCGATCCAGCTCACCGGATCGGCGTGGGGCTCGGTGAACCGCACCACCCTGAAGTTGGGCCCGGTGTCGTTGACCCGGAGCAGCCATCCATCGCCCAGGTCTTCCGCTTCCAGCTCGCGCTCGGGCACCCGGGGAATCAGGATCCGGGGCGGGGCCAACGGCTCGGTGGCGCTGAGCACCAGGATTTCCGACGTGGTGTGGCTGTCGCTCTGAATCAGGATCCGGGCCCGGCTCCGGGTCCGCTGCACCCCCAGCCGGAAGCGCTCGTCGGCTTCCTCGAAGACCTGCTCGTGCTCCCCGCCCAGCCGGAGCCGCCAGACCTGATGGAACCGCTTGGCTTCGTTCTCCACGGTGTGAAACAGGGTCTGGTTGTCGGCGGCCCAGGCCACCGAGCCGGTCTTGTGGAGCGGGCCGGCGAGAATCCGGTTGGTGGCGAGGTCTTCGACGAAGAGGTCGTATTCGCGATAGCCGGTGCCGTCCACCGAATAGGCCAGGAAGCGGCCGTCGTCGCTCACCTCGAAGGCGCCCAGGGCGAGATAGGGCCGCGCCTCGGCCATGGCGTTCAAATCGAGGAGGACTTCCTCCTCGGCGTCGAGGCTGCCCTGCTTGCGGCAGTGAATCGCGTACTGCTTGCCCTCCTCGGTGCGGCTGTAGTACCAGTAGCCGCCCTCGCGATAAGGCACCGAGAGATCGGTCTGCTTGATCCGGCCCAGCATTTCGGCGTAGAGGGTTTCCTGGAGCTCGCGGGTGGGCTCGAGCACCGCTTCTCCGTAGGCGTTCTCGGCCTCGAGATAGGCGCGGACCTCGGGATCGTCCCGCTCCCGCATCCAGAAATAGTCATCCTGCAGGCGCTCGCCGTGCAGCTCGACGACGTGAGGATGGCGGGGGGCGACGGGGGGTCCGGGCATGCGGGGAATTTAGCGGGGGAGCTCGTGGCCAGTGGTCGATGGTCAGTGGTCAGTGGTCAGTGGCCGCTCCCACCGAACCCTGATCACTGACCACTGAGCACTGATCACTGCGTTGGAAGGCCCTCCAGCTTCCGCGCCGCCGCCTCGAGCAGCTCCTGGGTCTTGCAGAAGGCGAACCGGGTGAGTCGGCCTCCGTCCTCGGCCCGGTTGAAGAAGCTGGTGCCCGGCACCGTGGCGATGCCGCCCTCGATGGTCAGCCAGCGGGCGAACTCCGGCGGAGCCAGGTCGCTGAGCGCGGAATAGTCCGCCAGGATGTAATAGGCCCCTTCGGGGGACACCGCCCTGAAGCCCGCGGCCAGCAGCGCGGTCATCAGCATGTTGCGCCGGGCCCGGTATTCCGCCGCCAGCCCTTCGTAGTAGGTGCGGCCCACCGTCTCCATCGTCACCGCGAGGCCTTCCATCAGCGGGGCGGGCGCGCCCACGGTCAGGAAGTCGTGGACCTTGCGGATCGCGTCGGTCACCCCGGCGGGAGCGACGATGGTCCCGATCCGCCAGCCGGTAATGCTGAAGGTCTTGGAGGCACCGCTGATGGTGATGGTGCGCTCCCGCATCTCCGGCAGGGTGGCGATCGGGATGTGCTCGCCCTCGTAGAGAATGTGCTCGTAGATCTCGTCGGTCACCGCCCAGGCGCCGTGCCGGCGGCAGAGCGCCGCGATGCCCTCGAGCTCCGCCCGGGTGAGCACCCGGCCCGAGGGATTGCCCGGGGTGTTGATCACGATGGCGCGGGTCTTGTTCGAAAACACGGTAGCCAGCCGGTCCAGGTCGAGCGGCTGGCCGGGCAGGAGCGGGAAGAACACCGGCTTGGCATCGCAGAGAATCGCGTCGGGGCCGTAGTTCTCGTAGAACGGCTCGAAGACGATGACTTCCTCGCCCGGATTGACGATGGCGAGCAGGGTGGCCGCCATCGCCTCGGTGGCGCCGCAGGTGACGGTGAGCTCGGTTTCGGCATTGACCTCCATCCCGTACCACTCCCGGTACTTGCGGACCAGCGCGTCGCGCAGCCGCTTGGAGCCCCAGGTGATGGCGTACTGGTTGATGTCGGCCTGGATCGCGGCCGCGGCGGCGTCCTTGAGCACCTGGGGCGCGGGGAAATTGGGAAATCCCTGGGCCAGGTTGATGGCCTGGTGCTCGGTGGCGAGCCGGGTCATTCCCCGGATGACCGACTCGGAGAATCCATGGGTGCGGCGGGCGGTGGGCATGGACCCAAACGTACACGTGAGACGTAAGACGTGAGAAGTGAGACGGAAACGCCTTACGTCTCACATCTCACATCTCACGTCTCACGGGTCAGTCGCTTCTCAGCACCGCCGCCGGATCGGCCCGGCTGGCCCGCGCCGCGGGAATCCAGGAGGCCAACCCCGCGGTCAGCAGCACCAGCACCGGCACCATGAGATACGTCACCGGGTCGGCGGGCTCCACCTGGTACAACAGGGTCCGGATGACGGTGGTGGTCCCCAGCGCAATCGCCACGCCGAATCCGATGCCCACCAGGGTGAGGCCGAGTCCCTTGCGCACTACCAGCCACTGGAGCTGGCCGGTATTGGCGCCCAGGGCGAGCCGGATCCCCATTTCCCGGGTGCGCCGCCGGGCCAGCTGCGCCATCACCCCGTAGATCCCCACGATCCCGAGCAGCAGCCCGACGCCGGCAAAGGAGAGCATGAGGATGGTGAGGAAGCGATCCCGCGCCAGGGAGGCCGACCGGACTTCTTCCATCGAACGAATCGACGAGATGGCCAGCAGGGGGTCCATCCTCGTCACGATCCCCCGCACCGCCGGCGCCAGCGCCATCGGATCGCCCGAGGTCCGGACCACCATCGTCATCGCGTTCCGCGGCTCCTGCGGATAGGGGGCCAGGAATTCGGGGCGGGCGGGCTCTCCCAGTCCCCGCTGCCGCTCGTCGCCCACCACTCCCACGATGGTCCGCCAGGTTGAAGCCGAATCCGGCTCCCGATCGAAGGCGATCCGCTGCCCGACCGGATCCTCTCCGGCGAAATACACCCGGGCCAGGGTCTCGTTGATGAGCACCACCGGCGGTGCATCCTGCCGGTCCGCTTCGGTGAGGACCCGTCCCTTGGTCAGCCGGACCCGCATCACCTTCTGATATTGCGGAGTGATTTCCCGGTGCTGCACTTCACCGCCGCGCGCCATCGGCGGACGTCCCGACACCGCGAACTCGCTCGACCACATCGGTGGACCGAGCGGGACGCCCGAGACCGCCGACGCCGCCTCGACCCCGGGGAGTGCCCGGGTCTCCCGCTCCAGCCGTTCATAGAACCCCAGCACCTTGGGCAGGCTGTCGTAGCGAATGCCGGGCAGGTTGATCGAGACCGCCAGCACGTTCGTGGGATCGAAGCCCGGCTCCACCCGCTGCAGCAGCAGGTAACTCCGGACCAGGAGCCCGGCGCCCAGGGTGAGGGCCAGGGCCAGCGCGACCTGAGCCACCAGCAACCCTTCCCCCCAGCGCCGGACCCTCATGCTGCCGCTCGCGGTGCGGCCCTCGTCCCGCAGCACATCGGCCGGGACCCGCCGAACCGTCCACACCGTGGGGGCGATGCCGAAGATCAGCGCCGCGAGAGTGGTGGCGACCGCGGCATAAATGAGCACGCTTCCGCTCATCGACACCTCCTGCACCGGGAGCATCCCCTGGGGCTGGAGTCGCACCAGGATGCGGGTGCCCCACCATCCCAGCCCCACGCCGGCCAGCCCGCCCGC
>DATCXX010000132.1:0-4461 GCA_036565615.1 Gemmatimonadales bacterium
GCGAAACAGGCCGTACAGACTGATGAGGCCGCCGAGCGATGAGCCGGCGATGACGGTATGGGAGCGCTCGGGGCGGGTCCGGAAGGACGCATCCACCAGCGGTTTGACCGTTTCAGTCACAAAGGCGAGGTACCGGTCGCCACCCCCTCCTCCATGGATAATATCGCGAAAAGGGCCGTACTCATAGCGACGCCGGCGCCCCATGTTGGAGATCCCCACCAGGATCGGCAAAATGCCCTCGCCGGCCGCCTCTTCCAGCGCGGGGATCAGATTCCAGTCCCCGGCATAGCTGGTGGCGGGATCGAACAGATTCTGCCCGTCCTGGAGGTAGATGACCGGATGCGAGGTGGTCGAGCCGGCATACCCGGGCGGGAGCGCGACCAGGAGGTCGCGGTAATTCCGCAGCTGGGGGCTCAGCACCCCGGGCAGGACGCGCAGGGCTACCTGCCCGGGCGCCCCGGTCCCGGCAAGGGGATACTCACGCCATTCTGGCATCGTACTCCGGAGATCCTGTCGCGAATGAAAGCGCTTAACTTAGTCCGGTCCCCACCCTTCTCCGAGGAGCACGTCATGCGCCTTCCGGTTCGCAGTGCCGGGCTGGTCCTGGCGGTCGCGTTCGCGTCCACCCCGGTCGCGGCCCAGGGCGGCGCGCCGGTAACCCGCACCGGCCTCTCCCTCACGCCGTACATCGGGGTGATCGTCCCGACCGCGGACCTGATCGACTACAACAGCCAGACCACCAAGATCTCCACCGCCATCGTCTTCGGGGGGCGGCTCGGCATCGGGCTGGGTCAGCGCTTCGGGATCGAAGGCGACGTGGGGTATTCGCCGGCGACGCTGGACTACTCCTCCGCGGGCGCCAGCATCAACCAGGACGTGCGGATTCTCACCGGAAGCGCGCGGGCCAACCTCTACCTGATTCCCCGGACCAGCCCCTTCTGGATCGGGATCAACGGCGGGATCGCCGCGGTGCGGCACACCTTCAAGACCGGCACGGTGGGCGCCACCGCGTTCGAGGCGGGCACCAATGTCGGGGGGGTGATCGGCGCGGCGGCGGGGATCCGGATCGGCCGGCTGCTGGCGCTGCACATCGGGGCGGAGGACTATCTGTACAACGCATCCTTCGACGTGTCCGGCACCAAGACGGCGGAACAGAAGCAGCACGATATCAGAATCACCGGGGGGATTCGGGTTCCGTTCCTGGGGTTCTGACGGGGAAGACGCGAAGGGCGCGAAGGACGGGAACGACGGGAACGACGCGGAAGACGCGAAGACGCGAACGACGCCAGGGGCAGGCCGCGCCTCCGCGCCCTCCGCGCCCTCCGCCTCCTCCGCGCCCTCCACGTCACCGCGTCTAGCGGTACCCCCGCGCCTGCAGCTCGAACAGCTCGGCATAGCGACCATGCTGGGCCAGCAGCTCCTCGTGGGTTCCTGAGGCCTCGACGGTCCCGTCGGCGAGGACCAGGATGCGATCCGCCATGCGCACGCTGGAGAAGCGGTGGGAGATCAACACCGCGGTCTTGCCCTCGCTCAGCTCCTTGAACCGGGTGAAGACCTCGAACTCGCTCCGGGCATCGAGGGAGGCGGTCGGCTCGTCGAGGATCAGCAGCTCGGCCTCCCGCATATAGGCCCGGGCGATGGCCACCTTCTGCCATTCCCCACCCGAGAGGTCCACTCCCTTCCGGAACCGTTTGCCGATCACCTGGTCGTAGCCCATCGGGAGCTTCGCGATCACCTCGTCGGCCAGGCTCTGCCGGGCGGCGTGCTCGATCCGGGGCCGGTCGTGCCGAGCCTCGATGCGGCCCACCGCGATGTTCTCCGCCGCGGTCATGTGATAGCGCACGAAGTCCTGGAAAATGACGCCGATGTTGGCCCGCAGCTCCGCCAGATCGTACTCCCGGAGGTCGTGGCCGTCGAGCAGGATGCGTCCCTCGTCGGGGTCGTAGAGCCGGGCCAGCAGCTTGACCAGGGTGGTCTTGCCGGCGCCGTTCTCGCCGACCAGGGCGAGAACCTCCCCCGCGTGGAGGGTGAAGTTCAGGTGGCGGACCGCCCAGCGGTCCGCACCGGGATAGCTGAACCCGACGTCCTCGAAGCTGAAGCCCTGCGCGATCCTCCCGGGAAAGGGGCGCGGGTTGGCCGGGGAGCGGATCTCGGGCTCGATCTCGAAGAAGGAGAAGAGGTCTTCGAGATAGAGCGCCTGCCCGGCGGTGCTGGAGAACCCGAACAGCAGCGCCTCCAGCAGGGACCGGAGCCGCCGGAACGAGCCGGCCAGGAAGGTCAGGTCACCGATGGTGAACTCGCCGGCCACCGTGCGCCAGGCCATGAAGCCGTAGGCGACGTAGTAGCCCACCGTGCCCAGCGCGGTGAAGAGTCCGCCCCAGCCGGCCCGTCGCATGGCGAGCAGCCGGTTGGCCCGGTAGAACGCCGCAGCGAGCTCGCGGTAGCGGCTGATCAAAAAGGTGTGGAGCCCGAAGATCTTCACTTCCTTCGCGGTCTCCACGCTGGCCCCGGTCTGGCGGACGTAGTCGAGCTCGCGCTGCTCCGGGGTCCGGGCATAGGCGAGGGCGTAGCTTTGCGCGTTGAAGTGGGCCTCGCCCAGGAACGCGGGGACCAGCGCCACCACCAGCAGCGCGATGAGCCAGGGAGCGTACACCACCAGCCCCGCCCCGAAGCTCAGGATGGTCACCACATCCTGGGCCTGACCGAAGAGCTGACTGGTCAACGTCATCCGTCCCGACGCCTGCCGCCGGGCCCGCTCCAGGCGGTCCTGCAGCTCGCTGTCCTCGAAATCCTCCAGGTCGAGGGTGGCCGCGTGCTCCATCAGCCGCACACTGGTGGCGATGGAGAACCTTTCCGAGAGCAGGGAATCCAGCAGCGACACCAGGCGGCCCAGCAGGTCGGAGAGCACCGCGAGCCCGAACTCGGCCAGCAGGAGCCAGAGCAGGCGGTCCAGCAGTCCGCTCCGGTACCAGTCCAGCAGCGCCTGGGGCGCCCCCGGCGCCTGGGCCAGCACGATGACCTCGTCGATGATCAGCTTGCCGATCCAGAGCGTCACCACCGGCACCAGCGCGCGCACCAGCCGGAGCAGCAGCGTCCCCAGGGTGAGCTTCCGGCTGGTCTGCCAGACCAGCCGGAGGAAGGGAGGCACGTTGCGGAGCGCGCCGACCCGTTCGCGCCAGGACCGCTTCTGCGGGTAACCGGGGCGGGGTGGGGAGCCGGTCATGATCTAGGGACGAAGAGCGCCGGTGAACTTGGACGAAGCGGGCCGCGCAAACCGAAGGGGCCGGCCCCCTTTCGGAGACCGGCCCCACGTTGCGTCCTTGCGTCTTCGCGTCTTTAGTAGCTCCAGATGCCCCTGACGTACGCAAACCGCCCGTTGAATCCGAAGGGCGAGATCGCGTTGTACGGGAAGATCCCGAAATTCGCGTTGCCGCCGACGGTGGCGCTGCCGACGCTGTTCTCGTCGGGATAGACGTCGAAGACGTTGTCGGCGCCCAGCATCAGGGTGAGCCGCCGGTTGTAGGTGTAGGAGGCGCTCAGGTCGGTGATCCATTTGCCGTTGAAAGTCTGATCCAGGGAGCCGTCGGCCGGGGTCCCGAAGCTCACCACCTTGCCGAATCGCTGGGTCCGGGCATTGAAAGTCCACTCCCTGCGGGTCACGATCGCCCCGAAATTCAGATTGGTGGAGGGCTGGCCCTTTTCCACCCGGTTCCGCTCCACCCGGTCGAACAGGGTTTCCTGGAATCCGGCCAGCACGCCCGGAGTCGGCTGGACCTTGGTGACCACGTTCTTGCTCTTGTTGAAGCCGGCGGTCATCCGGAGGTTGGCCGACGCGCCGATCGGGAAGCCGTACCCGGCCACGAGGTCGATCCCGCTGGTCCGGGTGTCGATCGCATTGGTGAAGAAGCGGGCCCCGCCCACCCCGGTGAAGCCCTGCTGCTGGAGGAATTGCACCACGGCCGGCTGATTGAAGGTGCCCGAGAGCACGATGCGGTCCCGGATCACGATCTTGTAGTAGTCGGCGGTAATCGAGAAGCCCCGGAGCGGGTAGAAGGCGATCCCCGCGCTGGTGTTGCGCGACTTCTCCGACTTGAGCGGGGTGGCGCCCAGCGCCACCGCCACCGGATCGCTCACCGGGAAGGTCCGGTTGTCGGTGGGCACGCCGGCGACGAAATTGGTCGCGGTCGAGCTGAACCAGGACTGACCCAGCGAGGGCGCCCGGAACCCCGTGCTGAAGGCGGCGCGGAAAGCCAGGCCGTCGGTCGGCTCCAGCCGGCCGCTCACCTTGTACGTGGTGGTGCTGCCGAAGTCGCTGTAGTGCTCGGCGCGGGCCGCGGCGCCCAGCACCAGCATGCTGGTGACATTGGACTCGAGGTCGATGTATCCCGCGATGTTGTTCCGGCTCTTGTTGACCGCGTCGGCGGGGCGAAACCCGGGGAACACCTGGGAGCCGATCGGAGC
>DATCXX010000395.1:0-4683 GCA_036565615.1 Gemmatimonadales bacterium
GCGGGCGACATAGGCGAGGGCGGGAGCCAGCTCGGTGAAGGTGCGGCTGGGCGCGGTGGGGACGCCGGCCGAGAGCATCACCTCCTTGGCGAACGCCTTGGAGGCCTCGATCCGCGCGGCGGCGGCGGAGGGCCCGAACACCGGGCGGTCCGCGGCCTTCAGGCGGTCGGCCAGGCCCCCGGCCAGCGGAATCTCCGGACCGACCACCACCAGATCCACCGCGAGATCCTCCGCCGCGGCGGTGAGCTGGTCGATCCGATCGAATCCGATGGGGAGATTCTCGGCGAGCTCGGCGGTGCCGGGATTTCCTGGAGCGCAGTACAGGGTCGCGGAGGGGAGGTCCCGATGCAGCGCCCAGCAGAGTGCGTGCTCCCGGCCTCCCCCTCCGACGACCAGCAGCTTCACGATTGCTGGGCCTTGCGGAACGCCTCTCGCGCCTGCGATGCCGCCCGCTTGGCCGCGTCGGCCACCTTGCTCATCGTCTCCCGGGCTTCCTCGGCATAGTGATCCTTGGCGGCGCGGAAGTCCTCCTTGAGGGGGCGCTCCTTCGCCTCGGCGCCCCGCCGGGTGTATTCGCCCCGGAGAATCCGTTCGTAGTCGCCGCCCTGGATCCAGCGCTGCAGCTCGGCCGCCCGCACGGTGTGCATGGGATGGGTGAGCGCCAAGGTGTTGAGGATCTTGTAGACGATATCGAGCCCGTCGTTGCTGGCGATGTACTCGCTGGCCTGGGTGACGAACGGATCCAGCGCCATCTGGCCCGACTCCAATGCCCCCCGGTACGCGCCGGCCATCTTCATGAAGAGCTGCTGCGAGGCGATGACGTTCTGGCTGCCCAGCAGTCCGGCCCGGTCGGAGGAGAGTTCCGACTTGCGGGACCACTCCAGCACGGCCAGCCGTACCGGGAGCAGGGCAATGCCGGCCAGGAAGGGCAGGGCGCCCAGGCTCACATTCAGAAAAATCTCGGCGATGGTGCGGTAGAGCGAATGGCCGCTCACCACGTGGCCGAACTCATGGGCGATGAGCACCCGGAGCTCCTCCTCGTCGAGCAGCTCGAGCGCCGCCGAATGCAGCACGATGAAGGGATCGTCCACCCCGTACGCCCCGGCGTTGAAGACCGGGGTCTGGGTGACGTAGAGCTCCGGCACCTTGGGCCAGTCGAACGTCGCCGACACTTCCACCAGCAGGGCGTGGGCGGTGGGGAACTGGCGGGGCCCGCAGCGAACCGCGTTGCCCTGGAACAGCAGGCGGATGCCGCGCTCGCCGCCCAGGATGGCGATGATCTTGCGCACGACGTCGTCGAAGCCGGGCACCGCCCGCATCGCCTGGAGCGCGGCGCGGTCGGCGGGGTGCTCCCAGGAAACCCCGGCGATCTGGGGGAAGGCGACTCGAGGGCGCGGAGCGGGGACGGACATGTCGGGGCTCAGGTGAAAGAGGTGGAAAACGTACGGCTCGTCTTTGCGAATGTTTCAAGGATGGACGCGGAGGACGCGAGGACGCGGCAATTCCTTCGCGCCGTTCGCGCCCTGCGCGTCCTGCGCGTCTTTGCGTCTATCGCATCGCCTGCTCCAGATCCGCAATCAGATCCTCCACTTCCTCGATCCCCACGCTGAGCCGCACCAGGCTGTCGGTGAGGCCCATCGCCTGGCGGGTGTCGGCGGGCACCGAGGCGTGGGTCATCGAGGCGGGATGGCCGATCAGGCTCTCCACCCCGCCGAGCGACTCGGCCAGCTGAAACAGCCGGACCCGTTCGACGATGCGGCGGGCGTGCTCCACGTCTCCGGTGTCGAACGAGACCATCCCCCCGAAGCCGCTCATCTGGCGGCGGGCCAGCTCGTGCTGGGGATGGCTGGCGAGGCCGGGATAGTAGAGGTGACGCACCGCCGGATGGCCGGCCAGCCAGTCGGCGATCCGGCGGCCGCTGGCGTCGTGCTGCCGCATCCTGAGGGGCAGGGTCTTGGTGGCCCGCAGGGCGAGCCAGCAGTCCATCGGTCCCGGCACCGCGCCGCTGGCGTTCTGAATGAACCCCAGCCGCTCGGCGACGTCGTCCCGGTCGGTGACCAGCAGGCCGCCCACCATGTCGCTGTGGCCGTTGAGATACTTGGTGGTGGAATGGAGCACGATGTGGCTGCCCAGCTCGAGGGGCCGCTGGAAGATCGGGGTGGCGAAGGTGTTGTCCACCGCCAGCAGGATCCCCCGCGAGGCCGCGAGGTCGCCCACCGCCCGGAGGTCGGTGAGGAACATCATCGGATTGGTCGGGGTCTCGCAGTAGACCATCCGGGTGGCGGGGGTGAGGGCCCGCTCGAAGTTGGCCGCTTCCCGGCTGTCGACGAAGGTCACCTTGAGGCCGTAGGGCTCGAAGATCTGCCGCATCAGCCGCATCGACCCGCCGTAGACGCTCTCCCCCGACACGATGTGATCGCCGGCCTTGAACAGCTTGAGGATCGCATCGAGCGCGGCCAGTCCGGAGCCGAAAGCGAACCCGTGGGTCCCGCCCTCCAGCGCCGCCACGTTGCGCTCCAGCGCTTCCCGGGTCGGATTCTGGGTCCGGGCGTACTCGTAGCCCTTGTGCCTGCCCAGGCCCTCCTGCCGGTAGGTGGAGGTCTGGTAGATCGGCGTCATCACCGCGCCGGCCAGGGGGTCTTCCACCTGGCCGGCATGCACGGCGCGGGTGGCGAGGGCGTGGTCGAGGTCGCTGGGGAGAATCCGGGTCATGGAGCTCCTGGACGAGATCTGCTTCTCTGGCTGGAAGCCTTCAGTCCTCAGCCTTCAGCCTTCAGTCGCTGAGGGCTGATGGCTGATGGCTGATGGCTCTCATTGAAGATTACCATGAGCTTGCATACTTTGCTGCCCGTGTCCTCTGCGCCCGGCGGCCCCACGGTGCGGTCGGGAAATTCCGCCCGCGCGCTCCTGGTCGACGACGATCCCCAGGTCCGGCGGACTCTCGCCAAGGTGCTCCTGGCCCAGGGACTCACGACGCTCGAGGCCTCCAATGGGCGGGAGGCGCTGGTCCTGCTGGAGGACCAGGGCGAAGTGCCCCTCGTCATCAGCGATCTCTACATGCCCGAGATGGACGGCCTCACCTTCCTCCGGGAGGTGCACCGCCGGTGGCCCGATGTGGCCTTCATCATGCTCACCGGTGTGGCGGAGGTCACCACCGCGGTGGAGTGTCTTCAGCACGGCGCCTCCGACTATCTCGCCAAGCCGGTGCTGGTGGACGAGGTCCGGGCCCGGGTGGACAACGCGCTGGAGAAGCGCCGCCTCATCCAGGAAAACCGTTTTCTCCAGCAGAGCTACCAGGAGCGGCTCGAGCGCTCCATCCGCGCGCTCGATCTTCGCAACAAGGAGCAGTTCGTGGGCCAAATTCAGATGGCGGTCCGGATGCTGGAAAAAAAGGACGTCTACACCCGGGGCCATTCCCAGCGGGTGAGCCGCTACGCCGTGAAGACGGCGGTGCTGCTCGGCTTCACCGGGGAGACCCTGGACCAGATCCGGCTGGGCGGCGAGCTGCACGACATCGGGAAGATCGGCACCCGGGACAACGTGCTCCAGAAGCCGGGGCCGCTCACCCCGGAAGAATTCGAGGAGATCAAGAAACACGTCACCGAAGGAGAGGAGATCCTGGAGCCGCTTCGGCGCCAGCATCCCCTGGTGCTCCAGATCGTGCGCAATCATCACGAGCGGGTCGACGGCTCCGGATTTCCCGACGGGCTCCGGGGGCAGGCCATTCCGATGGTCGCCCGGCTGGTCGCGGTGGTGGACGCGTTCGACGCCATGACCACCAACCGCTCCTATCGGACCCCGCGCTCCGCCGGCGACGCGCTGCACGAGCTGATCCGGTTCGCCGGAGTCCAGTTCGATCCCGATGTCGTGAACGCGTTCACCCGCGCCTTTCCCGAAGTGGATCGTCTTCCCATCAGCGTCTAGCCCTTCCCCCGAGTAGTTTCCGGACATGTCTCAGTCGCTCATGATCTCCGTTTCCGGGATGCGCGGCATCGTCGGCGCCGACCTGACGCCCGAGCTGGTGGCCCGTCACGCCGCCGCGCTGGGCGCCTGGGCCAAGGCCTCCGGACAGCCGTCGGTGGTCCTGGGACGCGATGCCCGGACCAGTGGGCCGATGTTCGCCGCCGCCGCCAGCGCGGGCCTCATGTCGGTGGGATGCACCGTCATCGATCTCGGCGTGGTCCCCACCCCCACGGTGCAGCTGGCCGTGACCCACCATAAGGCCGGTGCGGGCCTCATTCTGACCGCCAGCCACAACCCGGTGGAGTGGAACGCGCTCAAGCTGGTGGGGCCCGACGGCATCTTTCTCGGTCCCGAGGCCGGGGCGGCGGTCCGGGCGCTGGCGGACGAGGGTCCGCCCCGCGCGGGATGGGACGGCCTGGGCACCGTCAGGGAAGACCGCGGGGCGATCACCCGCCACCTCGAGGCGGTGCTCTCGCTGCACGAAGTGGATGTGCGCGCCATCCGGAAGCGGAAGTTCAAGGTGGCCATCGACTGCGTCCGCGGCGCCGGGGGCCTGATCATTCCCCAGCTTCTGGAGCGGCTGCACTGCGTGGTCTCCGCCATCAACCTGGAAGCCGACGGCCGGTTCCCCCGGGAGCCGGAGCCCATTCCCGAGAATCTCGGCCCGCTGGGAAACCTGGTGCGGGGCACCGGCGCCGACCTCGGCATGGCGGTGGATCC
>DATCXX010000405.1:0-3121 GCA_036565615.1 Gemmatimonadales bacterium
AGCGCCACCAGCTCGGCCGCCGCCTGCTCCAGCGCGGGAGAGCGCCCGCCGTCGGATGCGTAGACCGCCGCCCCCGCACGGCGGAGCAGGCGCACCACCGCCGACCCGCTCCGTCCCAGGCCGATCACGGCGGTCTCCGGAGCGGCCATCAGCGCAACTTGAGCGTCGCGAAGGCGACCAGGGCGCAGAGAATGCCGAGAATGTAGAACCGGGTCACCACCGCGGTCTCGGCCCATCCCTTCTTTTCGAAATGATGGTGCAGCGGCGCCATGCGGAAGACCCGGTGGGCATCGGCGTACTCCCGCCCCCGGGTCCGCCTGAGCCACTTGTAGGTGCCGATCTGGATCATGACCGACAGCTGCTCCGCCACGAAGACCCCGCCGATGATCACCAGCAGGAACTCGGCCTTGAGCAGGATGCTCACGGTGCCCAGCGCCCCGCCGATGGCGAGGGCGCCGGTATCCCCCATGAACACCTGGGCAGGATAGGCGTTGAACCAGAGGAAGCCCAGCGCGCCGCCCATCAGCGCGGCGCAGAACACCGCCAGCTCGCCGGAGCCGGGGAGATAGAAGAACTGCAGGTAGCTGGTGGCGTCGACCCGGCCGAAGACGTAGGCAAAAAACGCGAACGCCG
Organism: Gemmatimonadales bacterium; assembly: GCA_036565615.1. Classification (GTDB taxonomy): domain Bacteria; phylum Gemmatimonadota; class Gemmatimonadetes; order Gemmatimonadales; family GWC2-71-9; genus JABFSM01. The sequence goes on from DATCXX010000405.1 coordinate 634, forward strand.
CCGCGGCGATCACGCTGAGCCCCGCGGCGAGACCGTCCAGCCCGTCGGTCATGTTCACCGAGTTGCTGGTGCCGGTCACCACGAAGGTCACGAACGCCACGTAGAGCCAGGGGGCGAACAGGACGATGGTGTACTTGAAGAACGGCACCGTGGTCGCCGTGGCGGGAATCGTCTCGGGCGAGACCACCGGGAAGGTGTAGAGATAGAGTCCCAGGGCGAGGCCGAAAATGCACTGGCCCACCAGCTTCCACTTGGCCACCAGTCCCCGGGATTTTCCCTCGACGATCTTGAGGTAGTCGTCCACGAAGCCGATCGCGCCGGTCCACAGCATCGCCAGCATGGCCACGATCACGAACCGGTTGGTGAGCGGGGCCCAGAGCAGCGTGGGGATCACGGTCGCGAGGAGAATGATCAGTCCCCCCATGGTGGGCGTCCCGCGCTTGCCCTGGTGGCTGGCCAGTCCTTCGGAGCGGATGACCTGGCCGATTTTTTTGGCCTTGAGCCGGGCGATGATCGAGGGACCCACCACGAACGCGAGCAGCAGCGCGGTGAGCATCGCCCCCGCCGCACGAAAACTGATGTAGTTGAAGAGGTTGAAGATGAGGTAATCGTGCGCGAGCGGAGCCAGGAGATGATACAGCATCGCGCCTCAGGTCATGGGGGACGGCGAGCGTGCCGCAAGATCAGGGAGGAGCCGTTCCAGCGCAACGCCCCGGCTTCCCTTGAGCACCACCAGCTCGTCGCCCGCGATCCGCGCGGCCAGCCGCGGCGCCAGCGTCTCCACATCGGGCGCGGTGAGCAACCGGTCACCCAGCACGGCGCGGTAGGGCTCCAGCGCCGGCACGAAGTCGCCGATCGCGGCCAGCAGGTCGGGCTTCAGGCCGACCAGTGCCGAGGCGATCTCGGCGTGCAGTTGCGCGGAGGCGTCACCCAGCTCCCGCATGGTGCCCGCCACGAAGACCAGGGTGCGTCCGCTCCGAAGGGTCCGGGCCAGATCGATCGCGGCGCGGAAGGAGGAAGGATTGGCGTTGTAGGCGTCGTGGAGCACGGTGAGTCCTCCGACCTGCAGCAGCTCGCCCCGTCCTCCCGGCAGCGTCAGCGATTCGAGACTCCGCGCCACCCGCTCCGGATCCAGCCCCAGCGCGTCGGCCACCGTCCAGGCCAGCATCGCATTGCCGGCCTGATGCCGGCCCCGCGCGTCCACCGCGAACGAATGTCCCCCCACGGTGAGGCGGGGACGCCCATCGGACAGCATCTCCACCTGCGCCGGAATCCGGTCGGCGCCGGCGAGTCCGGCGCTGATGACCTTTCGGGCCCGCTGCCTGGCGAGCCCGGGGAGCGTGCCCGGCTCGGTGCCGACGACCGCGAGCGCCACGCCGTCGACCAGAGAGAGTTTTTCGGTGAGCGCCCCCTCGCTGCTTCCGAATCCCTCGAGGTGGCCGGCCCCGACGTTGGTAATCACGGCGATGCTGGGCTCGATGACCTCGCGATGCCGGGCCATTTCCCCCTTGAGGTTGGCCCCCGCCTCGAGCACCAGCGCCTCGGTGTCCTCCGGCGCCTCCAGGATGGTGAGCGGCACGCCGACCAGGTTGTTGAGATTGATCCGGGTGGCCGTGACCCGGTAGCGGGTGCGCAGCGCCGCCGCGATCATCTCCTTGGTGGAGGTCTTGCCGTTGGTGCCGGTGATGGCGATCACCGGACCGGGAATGGCCTTGCGGCGGGCGTGGGCCAGCTCCCCCAGGGCGTGCTGGGTATCGTCCACCGGGTAGAGGACCAGCCCGGGAATCCTCGGCGTGCCGCGCCGCACCACCGCGCCCGCGGCGCCGGCCGTCGCGGCACCCTCCAGAAAATCGTGGGCGTCGAACCGCTCTCCTTTGAGGGCGACGAAGAGCGAGCCCGGCGGGATGTCCCGGGTGTCGGTCGAGATCGCGGCATACTCGACCTCGCCGTAGGGCCCCGGCAGGCCGAGCGCGGTGCGAACGGCGCGGTCAGTCCAGCGCACCGTTCCCCCTTCCCCCTTCCCCCTTCCCCATGATTTCCCCCACAATTTTTTTCTCATCGAAGGGGCGGTACTCGGTTCCCACCACCTGATAGGTCTCGTGCCCCTTGCCGGCGAGCAGCACCGTGTCCCCCGGCTCGGCGCGAGTGAGGGTCTCCGCGATCGCGCTGCGCCGGTCGGTGATGCGGAGGTGATCCGCCCCGGGGGGAAGGCCGGTCATGATGTCGTCCAGGATGGACTCGGGACTCTCGCTGCGGGGATTGTCCGAGGTCACCACCGTCAGGTCGGCGAGCCGCCCGGCGCTCCGGGCCATCAGGGGACGCTTCCCCCGGTCCCGGTCGCCGCCGCATCCGAACAGCACGATCAGCCGCCCCGGCGTGATCGGCCGCAGCGCTTCGAGGGCGCGCTCCAGCGCGTCGGGGGTGTGGGCGTAGTCCCGGAGGACGACGAACGGCTCGGCGATCAGCCGCTCCATTCGCCCCGGCACCT
>DATCXX010000406.1:0-6685 GCA_036565615.1 Gemmatimonadales bacterium
GCCGCATTCCAGTCGAGCCGCGCGCCTCTGGCCCAGCGCGGATCGGCGTCCAGCCCCAGCACCAGGTTTTCGGTGAGGCTCAGCTCGCCAATCAACCCCTCGGCGGTGCGGTCCTCCGGAACGAAGGCCACCGAGCCGGTCACCCGGATTCCGGAGAGCTCCTCGAGTCCCGCAATGGCGCGAAGCAGCTCCCGGTGGCCGTTCCCTTCCACCGCCGCGACCCCCACCAGCTCCCCGGCGCGGAGCTCGATCTCCCCGATCTCCACAGTCACCCCGAGCGCAGCGAAGGGGTCTTTCTCGGGAGTCACCCCGGGCGAAGCGAAGGGATCTCCCTCGACTCCGATCATCGCCTGGGCAAGGGACTGTGCGGTCTGCTCCGCGGTCGCCCCCCGCAGCGTGACGATGCCCCGGCGCAGCACGGTGACCCGGTCCGAGGTGCCCAGCACTTCCCGCAGCTTGTGGGTGATGAGCGCCACCGCGCCGCCCGACGCCACGAATTCGCGGATCAGGCCGTGCAGCTCTTCGACTTCCGCCGGAGTGAGCAGCGCGGTCGGCTCATCCAGCAAGAGGATCCTGGCTCCGGTGGCGAGCGCCTTCAGGATCTCGAGTCGTTGCCGCTGCGCCACCGACAAGCCGGAGGCGAGCGCGTTGGGAGGAAGCCCTTCCATCAACCGCGCCCCTAATCCACCAGCCGTCCAGCCGTCCAGCCGTCCAGCCGCCAGCGCCAGGTTCTCCCCGACCGTGAGCCCTGCGATGGACGTGAAATGCTGATGGACCATGCCGATGCCGAGCTCGCGGGCATCCCGGGGGGAGCGGAGGCGGACCTCCTGACCGTCCACCTGGATCGTCCCGGCATCGGGCGGCACCATTCCGGCGGCGATGTGCATCAGGGTGGATTTGCCCGCCCCATTCTCGCCGACCAGGGCGTGTACCTCGCCTGCAGCCAGTGAAAAATCGGCCCCGCGCACCGCGCGCACGGGGCCGAACGACTTCCGGATGCCGCGCAATTCGAGGAGAGGGGTCAAGGGCTGTGACCTCTCACGTCTCACGTCTCACTGCGGTTTACAGTCCTGTCGGATGATCGTGAAACTCCCACGGCAACCCGAACTTTGCTGCACAGTGCTCGGCCAATGCCTTGACTCCCACCGTTTCGGTGGCGTAGTGGCCGGCGTAGATGGCGTTGACTCCGAGCTCCATCGCATCGAAATAGGTGTGATGGGCGCCCTCGCCGGTGACGTAGGTGTCCACCCCGGCCGTCTGCGCCGCCGCGATCCGGCTTCCGGCTCCTCCGGTGATGATGCCCACCCGATCGCTGAGCTCGGGTCCTCCCGGCATCAGCTTCGCCGGGGAGCCCAGAAGGGCCTCCACCCGGGCGACGAACTCATTCCGGGGGACCGGCTTCTCCAGCCGCCCCTTGACCCCCAGCGGAACGCCACGATACAGGTCGAAGAACTCCAGCGCGCCGAGCCCGAGCTGCCGGGCCAGCACGTAGTTGTTGCCGACTTCGGTGTGGACGTCGAGGGGAATGTGGGCGGAGTAGAGCGCGATGTCGTTCTCGAGCAGCGCGCGAATCCTGCGGTAGCGCCGGCCGGTCAGGGGGATATTGCCGTCCCAGAACAGCCCGTGGTGCACCAGGAGGAGGCAGGGCTCCTCGCAAGCGGCGGTCTCGATGGTGGCCAGGGAGGCGTCCACCGCCGCCACGATCCGGGAGACCGCGCCGGACTGGTTCTCCGCCTGGAGACCGTTGAGCGCCCCGGGCTCGTCGGGCACCTCGGCCACCCGGAGATAGTCGTCGAGATACTTGGCGATCGCGGTGAGCGGGACGGGTTGGGTTTCGTCGGCAGGCTTGGGACCGGTCATTCCTGAAGGATACCGGAATCATCAGCCAGGATACAGCAGGTTGCCTGTTGCCTGCTGCCTGTTGCCTGCTGCCTATTTCAGTGGCTTCAACGTCCCCGCGATAATCGAATCGCTCGCCGCCTTCACCCGGGCTGCCAGTGTCGCGGGAACCCGGTCAGCCATCCTCGGATTGGGATCGTAGCGCATCACCCCGCCGCTCAGCCCGAACATCTCGACTTTCGGCGTGAAGTTGCCGCTCTCCACCTCGCGGGCGATCGCCAGGAAGGCCTTGGGCAGGTCGATCACCACCGAGCCGAGGACCCGGTCGGGCGCCAGCGCGCTCTGGTCGAGGTTGGCGCCGAAGGCAAACACCCCGGCGCTTTCCTTGACCGCCTGGAACAGGCCCAGTGCCGCCTGGTCGGCGTTGTGGTGCAGCATGTCGACGCCGAGGCGGATCATGGCCAGCGAGGCCTCGCGTCCCGCCGCGGCATCGTCGAAGGTGTTGAGGTAGGCGATCCGGCTGTCCACCGACGGATTCACCGCCTTGGCGCCGTTGACCCAGCCTTCGTAGCCGCGCTTGATGGGGGGGAGCTCGATCCCGCCGATGAAGCCGATCCGGTTGGAGCGGGTCATGCCGCCGGCGACCATCCCGGCCAGGTAGGTGGCCTGCTCGATGCCGAAGACCATCGGCACGACGTTTCCGGTCGCCGAGACCCGCTCACCCGAGGTCACCACGAAGATGGTCTTGGGGTATTCGGCGCCGATCCGTTCGGCCGGGCCCTGGAACTCGAAGCCGTGGCCGAAGACCAGGTTGTATCCCTGGGCCGCGTAGGTCCGGAGCGCTTCTTCCTGTTCTCCGGGGGTTCGCGCCTCGACGTGGCTCACCCTGGCGCCCAGCGAATCGCGGATGGCGTGCAGGCCGGTGTAGGCGCCGGAGTTCCACGCCGCGTCGGCCACCGACCCTGGAGTGATGAGGCCTACCCGGAAACCGGCGGGAGGCGGAGCCTCCTTACCGCAGCCGGCGACGACGAGGAAGAGGGCGAGGAAGAGCTGCTTCCTCACTCCGACGCACCGACCCGCTCGGCCTCGAGCACCGTGACGCTCTCCATTTTCACCGCCCCGTTGATGGCGCTGCCTTCCTGGATCAGCAGCCTTCTGGTGACGATATCGCCGTGCACAACCGCACTGGCCTGGAGCTCGACCCGTTCTTCCCCGCTGATGGACCCGTGGACCCGCCCGCCGATCACCGCTTCACGGCTCAGTACGTCCCCCTCGATCACGCCTCCCTCGGACAGCAGCACCTGGTCGCCGGCGTGCACGTTCCCGATCACCCGGCCTTCGATCCGGATGACGCCGGCCGCGTGCAGGTCGCCCGCGATGGTCAAATCCTTCGCGATGATCGAGAGCCCCCCCTGGGGGGTGCCACCGTTCTTCCGCCGCTCGACAAAGGGCGTGGTCGCGGTCGCGGGAGCCGAGAAGATGCCCATCAACGTCCCTCCTTCACCAACGTGCCGGGGTCGATCGAGATGCCGTTGTGGCGGATCTCGAAGTGCAGGTGCGGCGCCGACGACCGGCCGGTGTCGCCACTGCGGCCGATTACCGTCCCGGCGCGCACCGGCGTCCCCTGGATTGCCAGAATGCGCGAGAGATGACCGTACATGGACTGATAGCCTTCGGGATGCTCGATCAGCACGAAGCGTCCGTAGGCCTCGTGCTCTCCGGTTTGGAGGACCGTCCCTCCCCCCGCGGCGCGGACCAGGCTCCCTACCGGCACAGCAATGTCAATGCCGGGATGATCGTCCTTGGTGCTGTCGGCCAGCGCTTGTCCCTGCGTGACATAGCCCCGCTGGTCCAGGGGCCAGTGGCCCGGGACGGAAGGGTCGGTCTCGTAAATCGCGGGGTTGAGCGGATTCGAGGCGTAAATCGGTGGTGCAATCGGCAGCTGACTCGCCAGGGCGACCCGATCGGGAACGATATCCGCGCCCACCATCTGTCTCAAACGTTCGTAATTCGCCTCGACGCTGTCGAGCGCGGCGGCGAGCTCGCGGATCCGGGCGTTGTCGGTGGTGAGCCGCTCGACTTCCCGTTCCAGAGACGGCACCCGCGCGGCCTGGCGGGCAATCGGCGCGTAGAACGCCAGGCTGAGGACGAACAGCACGGTGAGGGCGACCGCGAGCACCATCAAAGTGCGCAGCAGCCACACCGGCGCCCGGTAGGTCTGGGACTGGAGCGCCCCGTCGCGCTGCACGATGAAGGAGACGCTGCGGCGTCCCCCGCCGGTGCTCATCCGCTGAAGGGCGCGCCCAGGATGAGCTCGAGAACTCGCGCCAGGTCGTCGTTGGAGTAGTAGTGGATGGTGACCGCGCCCCGGCCCCGCCGGCGGGCCGTCACCCGGACGTCGGTCTGCAACCGCTTGCGCAGGGCGTCCTCCACCAGCCGCACGTCGGCGCTCGGATTCCTCGGCTCAGCCCGGGGGCGCCGGATCATCTTCCGCGCTACTGGGGCGCCGTTTACCTGCTCCCCCCGCACCCGCGCCTCGAGGTCCCGCACCGACCACTCCGCGGTGGAGCATTCCCTCCCCAGCCGGATGATCTCCCGGGGGTCGTGGAGCGCGAGCAGGGCGCGGGCGTGTCCCTCGGAGAGCTTGCGCTGCTGCAGCAGGGTCTGCACCTCGGTGGGGAGCCGGAGCAGCCGGAGGGTGTTACTCACCGTGGAGCGGTCTTTCCCCACCAGCCGGGCCACCTCCTGCTGGGGGAGGCTGAACTCTTCCATCAGCCGCTGGTAGCCCACCGCCGCATCGAGGGGCGAGAGATCGTCGCGCTGGAGATTCTCGATCAGCGCGAGCGTGAGCAGCGCGCGGTCATCCACCTCCTTGATCACCGCGGGAATCTTCTGCCAGCCCAGCCGCTGCACCGCGCGCCAGCGCCGCTCCCCCGCGATCAGCTCGTAGCGTCCGTTGGGCCGGGCTCGCACCACCACCGGCTGGAGCAGCCCCGAGGCGGCAATCGAATCGGCCAGCTCCCGGAGCGGCGCCTCCTCGAAATCCCGGCGCGGCTGATAGGGATTGGGCGCGATCGCGCTCACCGCGATCTCGCGTAACCCGCCGCTGGCGATCGCTTCGTCTTTCGAGATCGGGCCGAGCAGCGCCTCGAGTCCGCGCCCCAGCCGCTTGGTCTCCGTCATCCCCGTACCTCCCCGACCGGCCGGCTCTCGCCGCGCGGCAACTCGATCTCCGCGGACAGCTCTCCCGACTCGGCCCGCTTGAGCAGCTCCTGCGCGACGGAGAGATACCCCTTCGCGCCGACCGACTGGACATCGTACATGAGGATCGGCTTCCCGAAGCTGGGCGCCTCGGCCAGCCGAACGTTTCGCGGAATCACGGTGTTGAACACCTTGGGTCCGAAGTATTCCTTGGCGTCCTTCGCCACCTGGCGGCAGAGGTTGAGCCGCGAATCGTACATGGTGAGGAGCACGCCGTCGATGGCGAGGTCGGGATTGAAATTCTGCTGCACCAGCCGCACGGTGTTGAGCAGCTGGGAGATTCCCTCCAGCGCATAGTACTCGCACTGAATCGGGATGATCACGCCGTGGGCCGCGGTGAGCACGTTGAGGGTGATGAGACCGAGCGAAGGAGGACAATCCACGATGATATAGTCGAACGACGCCAGGGCAGGGCCCAACGCGCTGCGGAGCCTGGTTTCCCGGTTCTCGACGTTGACCAGCTCCAGCTCGGCGCCCACCAGGTCCTGGGTCGCCGGCAGGATCGAGAGAAAGGGCAGCTCCGCATCCCGCTGGATGACCTCGAGCACCTCCCGGCCCTCGACCAACAGGTCATAGAGCGAGGGGCGGGAGGGGTCCTTGGCCACCCCGACGCCGCTGGTCGCATTGCCCTGAGGGTCGGCGTCGACCAGGAGGGTCCGTCGCTCGGCGATGGCAAGAGAAGCAGCCAGATTTACGGCAGTGGTAGTCTTCCCTACCCCGCCCTTCTGGTTTGCGATCGCGACGATTCTTGCCATTGTATTGATGCGTAACCAGTTGTTGGGTATGGAGTTACAGCGAGCGACGCCGGGAGAGGGAAGCCGACCTGCTTCCTGAATATACGTGGTTAGAGAATTCGTGCTAGAGGTGTTTCACGTGGAACAGGGGGGAGGGGTGAGAGGTGAGAGGTGAGAGGTGAGAGGTGAGAGGTCAGGGGTGAGTGGTCATCCCTACCATCCTGCCGTCCTACCGTCCTACCGTCCTACCGTCCTACCGTCCTACCGTCCTACCGTCCTACCGTCCTACCGTCCCCTACGCACTCCCGCCCTACCGCCCTGTTTCACGTGCAACGCCGCTTCAGCACCTCCATCACCAGGTTCTGGATATCACTCGGGGATACGCCGGGTATCCGGCCGGCCTGTCCCAAGCTGGTGGGGCGCTGGCGGGAGAGCTTCTCCCGTGCCTCGAAAGAAAGGCTCTCCATGGTCCCGAACTCGAGCTCATCGGAAAGCTCAAAGTCCTCCAGCTCACCCATCCGTCCGGCGAGTTGGCGCTCCCGGGCGATGTAACCACCATATCTCAACTCGATGGCGCTCCAGTCAGACTCCCCCTCCCGCACCTCGTAGCCCGCTGCGGCGAGCAGCTCATCCAAGGTGATACCGGGGCGCTTTCCCAGCTCGGCGAGCCGCACCGGCTCTTCGATCAGTGTCGATCCGATCCGTTCCAGCACCGGATTGGCCGCATCGGGGGAGATGGCGGTCCCTTCGGCGAAGCACATCACCTCTTCCTCTGCGCGAAGCCGTTGCTCGGCAGCCTCGATCTCCCGGGGCGACAGCAGCCCGCGCTCGGTCGCCAGCGGCAGCAACCG
>DATCXX010000418.1:0-4093 GCA_036565615.1 Gemmatimonadales bacterium
GCCGCCGGCGGCCGGGCTGACGAGGCCTTCCGGAGCATCGCTACGAACGATTCCACCACTCCGCTTCCAGCCTCCCGTCGCCGGCACATGACGATCGAGGTCCGAACCGCCACCGATTTGAGCGGCCGGTAGACTACCCCACGCCACCGCAAGCGGGTCAGTCCTGCAGGCGCGATCGCAATTCCCAAGCCCGCACCCACCAGGGCGGTCACCGTCGGCCACTCCTGCGCTTCGTGCTGGACCCGCGGAGAGAACTCGCCCTCGCGGCAGACGGCGATGATCTGATCGTAGAGTGTCGGGGCGAGCTCGCGGGGAAAGAGCACAAACGCCTCCCCCGCCAGCCGGTGCGGGGTCACCTGCGCCTGCGCGGCCAGCCGGTGGCGGGCGGGCAGCACCGCGACAAACGGCTCGCGGACGAGCGTCTCCCTCTCGAGATCGCGGTCGTCCGGCATCTCCCGCAGCAGCCCGACATCGATGGTGCCGGCCCGGAGCGCGGTGAGCTGGGGCCCGGAATGCATTTCCCGGAGCTGCAAGCTCACCGCAGGGTAGCGCAAGCCGTACCCGCGGAACACCCGGGGCAGGGCGCTCATCATCACCGAGGAGGCGAAACCGACGGTGAGCCGACCCGCCGTCCCCCGGCCGATCCGTCCGGCCTGGTCGAGGCCCAGAGCCAGCTGCGCCAGGGTGCGGCGCGCCGTGTCGAGCAGCACCGCGCCCGCATCCGTCAGGGCGACCCGGGGCACCCGCTCCAGCAGGGGCGATCCCACCGCCTCTTCCAGGCGTCGGATCTGCTGGCTGAGGGGCGGCTGCGCCATGTTCAGGCGCCGGGCGGCCCGGGTAAAGCTCAGCTCTTCCGCGACCGCGACGAAGTAGCGGAGATGGCGGAGATCGACCGTGTTTGTCATATATCCAAATCGTCTGAGAGCGGCGGTAACATAATATTGGACATATGGGACGCGCGGGGCAACACTTCATCGCATGGGCTCCTTCCTCCTGCTCTCCGCGCTGCTGGCGCTGCAGCCCGCTCCCGACTCGGTCTATCGCTGGGATCTGACCCGGTACTTCCCGAACCCCGAGACCGAAGTGGCCGCGCGGGCGCGTCTCCGTGGGCGGATCGAGTCCCTCCGGGCAGCCGGGACCCGGCTCGGGCAATCGCCGGCGGTCCTGCTGCGCGCGCTCCGGCTGGGCGACAGCGTCCGGATGGAGTCGAAGCGCCATACCATCTATCTCTATCTCCGCACCCAGCTCAATACCCAGGACCAGTCGAGCCGGGAAGCCATGAGCAGGATGGATGCCGAGCTCGAGGCGGCGACCGGCGTGCTCGCGAAGGGGCTCCAGGCATTGAAGGAGGCCACCGTCGCCACCTGGATCCGGGCGGTTCCGGCGCTCGGGACCTATCGCTTTGCCATCGCGCAGGCGCGCGCGATGCGGCCCTACACGCTGGCGCCGGAGCTCGAAGGAGTCGTCGCCCGGCTGGCTCCCGTGGCGGTGGACTGGCCTCAAGCCCTCTACCACCGCCTCATTGCCAGGACCGACTTTGGTACCCTGACCACTCCCTCGGGCGAGCTGCGGGTGATGCGGGATCGCGGAGCGATCGCGGCCCTGCCGGACACCGCGCTCCGGGCGGAGGGCATTCGCAGGCTCTGGGCAGGATACCGGCAGCACCGTGACCTGTATGCCATGGCCTTGGCGGGAACCGTCCGTGCCAGAGACGCGGTGGCGCGGACCCGGGGCTTTCGCGATGCGCCGGACGAGGCCTACCGCCGTGCCCACCTGTCGCGCGAGGCGGTGCTGGGGCTGCTGGATCGGGTGCGACCCGCCGCCCGGGTGTACCTGGATTTCCAGCGCGCCAGTCTCGCCATTTCCCGAGAGCCTCGGCGCCCGCCGTCCGGCGGCGCGGGGACCCCGCTCCGTTTTGGTCTGAGCCAGGCGGCCGACACGATTCGCATGGTGCTGGCACCACTGGGACAGGCCGAGTACGCGCGGGAGCTCGCCGAGCTGCTGAACCCCGCCAGCGGACGGGTTGATGTGTCCGGGGGGCTCCACCGCGCCGGTGGAGGCGGGGCGAGCGGCTATCCCGGGGTGCCGAGCACGATCTATCTCGAGAGTTTTGCCGGATCGTATGCGGATCTGTCCCGGCTGGCGCACGAGTCTGCCCACGCGGTCGAGAATCAGCTGGTGCACCTCCATCGGGTGCCCGCGGTCTATGCGCAGGGAGCGTCGTACCTCAGCGAAGCGTATGCAGGGTTCACCGAGCTGGTGCTCGCGAACACCCTCTACGAGCGAGCCACGAATCCGCGGCTCAAGCGCTACTACCTGGGCCAGTTTCTGAGCAGTGCGATGGAAGTATTCCGCGGCGCGCAGGATGCCGACCTGGAGCAATCGATTTACCACGCGGTCGAACGCACCGGGGAGTCCATCGGTCCGGATGATTTCGACAGCCTGACCAGCCGGGTCGACAGCTCGTACCGGATCGCTGGAGCCAGCCAGGACGCGCGGGCTCGCTGGATCACCGCGCGTCTCCTCTACGAGGATCCACTCTATCTCTTCAACTACATGTACTCCGGGCTTCTGGCACTCAAACTGTTCGAGAGCTATCAACGGGATCCAGCGGCGTTCGGCGTGCGTTACGTGGCACTACTCTCCTCCGGCTACCGCGCCCTCCCCATGGACGCGGTGCGGCAGGCATTCGGGATCGACCTGGAGGATCCTCGACTGCTTGATGAGGCAACGGTCTTCCTGACGGCGCGCCTGGACGCTTATCGCGCCCCACTCCCGGACCAGTAAGAACGGTCCTCTGGGCGGCGGCTCGCGATGACATCTGCAAGGCCGGAGACTGGCAGGGGTCCCAACCTGCGGGTATTCTAGAGTGCCCGGTGGAACCGGCGTTCCACCTCTCCCTCCCGAAGGGCCACCATGCAGGTAAGCGACCAGGTCTGGCAGCAACGCATGCTGCCCCTGATGGCGCAGCTCCTGATCGGGCTCACCACCTTTTTCTTCGTGGTGAGCCTGGTCCAGCTCACCTACCTCCACTCCACCATTCGCCGCGCCCCGGCGATGGACCTGGGGCCGGCCTTCATCGCTCTCGACAGCACCCCGCCCGCGTCCGACACCGACCGGCTCCGGGTGGCCCAGCTCAAGACCCTGGCCATTCTCGACGTCGGCACCACCCAGCGCCGGTATCACCAGGTCAACGCGGCGCTCATGGCCCGGATCTGGAAGGGCTACATGGGCTTCGTGACCGGGATGATCCTGTCGCTCCTGGGCGCCGGGTTCATCCTCGGCAAGCTCCAGGAACCCGGCGAGACCCCGACCTCCCAGCGCCGGGTGTCGTCCGGGCTGATCATGATCACCCTCGGCGTGGCGCTCATGATCACGACCATTGCCGTGAACCACCGGATCGACGTGACCGACGCCTCGGGATACCTCCGGACCTTCGACCCGGGCGACTCGCCTTCCGGCGGGTCCGAGTTGCCGGCGGAGCCTCCGGCACCGCCGCCGGCTCCAGGCGCCGCACCATCGAAACCCTGACCGGGAGGAGGCGCCGATGATCCGTGCCTGCCGCTGGCTCGCCCCGCTCGCCCTGCTCGGCACGTTCTACGTTCCCGCGCCCCTGGCCGGCCAGTTCAACTCGCATATCGGTCTCGAGCCGCTGGCTACCCGCACGCTGTACATCCTGGGCCGGCAAAAGGCGGAGCGGATCAACAAGGAATGCACTGGTGACCTCGACGTCTATCTGGATGGGGTCGCCTACCTCTATGCCTATCATCAGGCGGCGAACAAGGACGGCTCCCTCCAGCGTGACCCGCGATTTGCCCAGGTGTTCGGGCAACAATTCACCGAGGTGGTTGACCGGGCGCGGCGGTGCCTCAAGGCGTACGCCGAGAATGCTGCTGCCGCCTCGAGGGATGAGAACTCCTCCTCCCGTCGTACAGTGGTGGATCCGGGCATCACGCTGCCGGATGCTCCACCGTCAGCCCAGCAGCCGGAGCCGTCGGTCGATTTCTCACCCGAGCGCGCGGGTTACGTAGCGCAAATAGCCGGGCTCGAGCAGCAACGGGATGCCCTGGCGGCGGAGGTCAATCGGCTGCGG
>DATCXX010000419.1:0-5223 GCA_036565615.1 Gemmatimonadales bacterium
TTGTCGAACCCGACGGCGAACCACTTGAGGCCCGCTTGGGGATCGTCGTTCGCGAGATTGAGCGTGACGGCCAGCGTGGTCCCGCTGCCGGCCCACGAGAGATCAACGGAGTAACAGGTGCTGAACAGACTGCCTCCGCAATAGCTGCCGTTTCCGGCCCAGCTTCCATCGGCGTGAGCCTGAGGCGCCGAGAGGGCCACGAGGGCCACACCGGCGATGAGCGATCGTCCCAACTTCAGCATGGTACTTCTCCTCGAGCTCAGTGTTTCGACCTTCGGGAACCCATGAGGGCCAGAGCGATCATCGCGGCGGGATAGACCAGCGCCTGGACGGTGACCTTGGCCATCGACTTCTTGATGCCGGTCCGGATGACCGGTTCCGTAACCTGTTGAAGCGCCAGCGGGACGTTGAGCCAGTAGAGCACTCCTCCCGCAATCACCAGCGCCGCCACGACGCACAAAAGGATGATCGCCAGCAGCGCCGCGCCGCTCTTGCCTCGTGCCCGGCTCCCCGCGAGGGCCAGGGTCAGCCCCATCATCGTAACCGGGAGCCCGTCCAGCGAGGCCGCCACCGATCCGAACTCGTACTCTGGAACGCCGAAACGCAGCGGCCACCAGAGCAGCGCCGTGTTGAGCAACCCCACCACCGTGAACAGCCAGCCCAGCACGAACAGGAGCCGCCAACCTAGCACAAAATCCTGCACCGGGACCGGCCGCTTCGGGCCAGCGGGCTCGTTGATGAGGATCGGATGACCATCCATCAACGCCCACCCGGTAGAGAGTACACCAGTTTCGTCAAATTACTGCGCATGAATCAGGCCCCGACAGTTAAGTATTCTCAAGGTGTAAACCCTTGTATTTCAATTACTTACGCCTAAATATATATTATGATATTTTAATAATAGATCGCATGATGCTGTGGCGCAACAGGGTGCATTCAACAGCCGATTTTGCTCCAAATCACTACCAAAAAAGGGACACGCCGCCCCGACTGAAATACCTCTCCCTCGCACCCGGCGCAATCCCTTATGTTCGAGAAAGATGCCCCTTCCTCCGATTCCCTTCCGCCAACGCATCCTCCTCGTGCTCCTGCTCCTGGGCGCGGTCCCGGCGGCATTCCTGGGAGGAGGTTGGGCAATGACGCTGCTCCGGATCAATCCGGCCCGGGCCAGCCGGGCCGCGTTGGAGCCGGTGAGCACCAGCGGAAGGGAGCTGATCCGGGTGCTCGACACCACCCGGCTCAGCTCGGCGGAACGGCGTGCCTTCCGGGCCCACGTCGATTCCCTCGGCAAACAGGTCACCCTCTCCCAGCGGGGCTTCTTCTACAGCCGCTACAAGACCATCGGACTGGCGATCGCCGTCGCGGGACTGAGCCTGCTCCTGCTCTACAGCGCCGTGCTGGTGGTCCGGAGCCTGTCCCGCCAGCTCAGTCACCCGATCGATGAGCTGCTGGGGTGGACCGGGCGGATCCGGCGCTACGAGACCCTGCCGCCGGAGGAGCCGACCCGGAAAGGCGCCCCCGAATTCGCGACGCTGCGGACCGCGCTCCGGGAAACCGCCGCGTCGCTGCAGCAGGCCCGGCTCGCCGAGCTCGACTCCGAGCGGCTGCGCGCCTTCCGCGAAGTGGCCCGCCGGGTGGCCCACGAGATGAAGAACCCCCTCACGCCGGTGCGATTCGCCATCGGCCATCTCGACAAGAGCGCGCTCCCGGAGCAGCAGGAGGCGCTGGAGGTGCTCCGGGTCGAGACCGCCCGGTTGGAGCACCTGGCCCGCGACTTTGCCAACCTGGGCCGGCTGCCCGAGGGACCCGCGGCGCTGGTGGACCTGGGCGAGCTGCTGGGCGAGCTGTTGCGGACGTCGCTCCCGGAAAAGATGCGGCATTCGCTGACCATCGAGCCCGGCTCCCCCCAGATCGCCGGCCATTACGATCCGCTGCGGCGCGCCTTCAGCAACCTGATCCGGAACGCGGTGGAGGCGTGTGGCGGCGAAGGTTTGCTCGACGTCCACATTGCACCGGACGGCGAAGGCGTGCGGGTCGCGCTCGCCGATCACGGCCCGGGGGTGCCGGCCGACCGGCGCAACCGGATCTTCGAGCCCTACGTCACCGACAAGATCGAAGGCACCGGGCTGGGCCTCGCGATCGTGAAGCAGGCCGTGGAATTCCACCACGGCGCGATCGAGGTCTCCGAAACCCCCGGGGGTGGAGCGACGTTTACGATTCGCCTGCCGCGGAGTCCGGAGGCTGCCCGTCCCGCGCCCCGCGCCGAACACCCGCTCGAACGACGCGTCGCCGACCGGCGCGGGAGAAGCTCATGAAGCCTCGCGTGCTCATTGTGGACGACGAAGCCAACATCCGCCGGATGCTGGCCGCCCTGCTCAAGGCCGAAGGGTTCGAGACCGAGGAGGCGGCCAACGGCAATGCCGCCATCCTGTCGCTCGACCAGGTGCATCCCGACGCCATCCTGCTTGATCTCCAGATGCCTCCCGGGCCCGACGGGCTGGAGACCCTCCGGCAGCTCCGGGAGCGGGATGCCTCCACGCCGGTCATTATGATGAGCGGCAAGGCCCAGCTCACCGATGCGGTGCAGGCCATCAAGCTCGGGGCCTTCCAGTTCCTCGAAAAGCCCCTCACGCCGGAAGCGGTGCTGGTCGCGCTGCGGAGCGGGCTCGAACTCACCCGGGCCCGGGCCGAAAACCGCGCCCTCCGCTCCCAGCTCGGCCCCCGGGCCGATCTGGTGGGCAAGAGCGGCAAGATGGACGAGGTGAAGGCGCTGATCGCCCAGGTGGCGCCCACCGAAGCGCGGGTGCTGATCATGGGGGAATCGGGCACCGGCAAGGAGCTGGTGGCCCATGCCATCCACCGCGCCAGCAACCGGGCCGGACGTTCCTTCATCTCGGTCAACTGTGCCGCGATTCCCCGCGACCTGGTGGAATCGGAGATGTTCGGGCACGAGCGGGGCGCCTTTACCGGGGCCACCGACCGCCGGCTGGGCCGGTTCGAGCTGGCCGATGGCGGTACCCTCTTCCTCGACGAGGTGGGCGACCTGAACCTCGAGGCTCAGGCCAAGCTGCTGCGGGTGCTCGAGGCCGGGGAGATCCAGCGGCTCGGCGCCGAGCGGGTGCAGCGGATCGACGTGCGGATCCTTGCCGCGACCAACCAGCGGCTGGAGCAGGCGGTGGCGGCGGGGTCGTTCCGCGAAGACCTCTACTTCCGGCTCAACGTGTTTCCGCTGGAGCTCTCCCCGCTGCGCGACCGGCTGGAGGATCTGCCCGACCTGGTGTCCCACCTCGCCGAGCGGGTGAGGCCCCACCAGGCCGCGCGATTCACCGCCGATGCGCTGGCCCTGATGGCCTCCTACGAATGGCCCGGCAACGTGCGGGAGCTCGCCAACATCGTCGAGCGGCTCTCGATCCTGGGCGGCCCGGAGGTGGATGTGGCTCTGGTGCGCCAGGTGCTGCCCCGGGCCGGGAGTCTCCGCTTCGATGCCCCCTCGGTCTCCGAATCGGGCACCTCCTACTCGGTGGCCGACCTGGGCGGCCGCTCGCTGTCGAACGTGCTGGACGACTACGAGCGGGCCCTGATCGGCGCCGCCCTGCGGCGTGCCACCGGCAACGTGGCCGAAGCGGCCCGCGCCCTCCAGACCGACCGGGCCAATCTGTATCGGCGCATGAAGCGACTTGGCCTATGAAAAGCGTCAACGGTCAACGGTCAACGGTCAACGGGAAAAGCCGCGCGACGGGGACTGCCTGTTGCCCGTTGCCTGTTGCCTGTTGCCTCCTGCTTGCCTGTTGTCTGTTGCCGGTATCGGCCTTTGCCCAGATCCCAGCCGACACGGTGCTCAGGATCCGCCCCGAGCAACGAGCCCCGGACTCGGCCAGCCGGGCCACCCTGCCGCCCAGCATCGTGGACGAGGTCCTCACCGCCTACAACGATTCGCTGACCACCAAGGTCAACGGCCCGATGCTGCTGCCGGCGACCAGCCGTCACGCCGGACCGATCGCGGTGTTCCGGGGAACGCTTCGGGTCTCCGGCGAGCTGATCGGCAAGGTGACCATCATCAACGGCGACCTGATCGTCGATTCCGGCGCGCTGGTGGCGGGCGACGTGCTGGTGGTCGGGGGCCAGATCCTGGTGCGCCCGGGGGGAACCATCGAGGGCCGCCGCCGGGAATATCGCCAGCCCGCGCCGCTGATCCGGACCACCGGCGGGCTGCTCACCATCCGGGAGCCGCCCCGAACCCTGGGCGACATGGCCTCGGCCCGGACCCGGTTCACCACCGGGCGGTTCGAGACGACGCTCTCGGCCGAGACCGGGCGGACCTACAACCGGGTCGAGGGCATCCCCATCGTGCTGGGGCCCACAGTAGTGCGCACCGGGTTGCCCAACATGGAGGCCCGGCTCGACCTCCGGGCCATTGCATGGACTGCCCCGGACCGCACCGACCGGCGCAGCAGCTTCGGGTATTCCGGCCGGCTGGAGTTCCAGTTCGGCGAATCCCGCCGGCTCACCGTGGGGGGCCAGGCCTCCCGGCTGATCGTCCCGATCGAGGAGCAGCCGCTGTCCCGGACCGAGACGGGATGGGCCGCGTTCCTGCTCCAGCGCGACTACCGCGACTTCTACCAGGCCCAGGGGGTCTCCGGCTACCTCTCCTACGCGCTCAGCCCCGGCCTCCGGGTCGGCACCTCGCTCGGATATCATGCCGAGCGGAGCGTCCCGGCCAACGATCCGATTTCGATCTTCCGCAACGAATCGTGGCGTCCTAACCCGCTGGTGGACGACGGGCACTACCTCAACTGGCGCGTCGGGCTCGACTACGACTCCCGCAACGACCCGGAGAGCCCCAGCTCGGGATGGCTGGTCCGCGCCTCGTGGGAACGGAGCCGGAGCGACGACGCCTCGGCGATCTCGCTGCCGCCCGAGGTGCGGGACCCGATCCCGCCGGGCCGGTACCAGTTCTCCCGGATCTCCTTCGACGCCCGGCGCTACGCCCGGCTCAACCCGTCGGTGCGGGCCTCGGCCCGGGTGACGGCGGCCGGCTGGCTGAGCGGCGACCCGCTCCCGATTCAGCGGCGGCTCGGGCTCGGCGGGCCCGACATCCTCCCCGGCTACGGATTCCGCAGCTTCAACTGCGCCCCTCCCTCGCTCACCGATCCCTCCCGGCCGGCCCTCTGCGACCGGATGCTCGCCGCGCAGCTCGAGGTACGCACCCGAACCCGGCTCGGG
>DATCXX010000135.1:0-9475 GCA_036565615.1 Gemmatimonadales bacterium
GGCTCGGCCGGGCCGACACTGGAGTCCCTGAAGTCCGCTGAGGCGATGCGCAGCCTCTCGGACGTTGCGCTTCTTGAAGATCTCGTGACTAAGGAGTAGCGCATGGAATCGTCCGCGCACGACCTCCTCTCCGCCTGGGAAAGCTTCTACGTCATCGCCGGGAGCTCGGCCGCCGCGCTGACCGGCCTGCAGTTCGTGGTGATCGCTCTCATCGCGGACACCCCTGACCTCGGCAGCGCGGACAGCGTCGCCGCGTTCGGGACCCCGACCGTGGTGCACTTCTGCCTTTCGCTCCTGATATCGGCCCTCCTTTCGGCGCCCTGGCCAGGCCTGGCGCCGGTCCGGTGGCTCCTGACCGGCACCGGAGTGGCGGGCGTGCTCTATACCCTGATCGTCGCCCGCCGGGCCCGGCGGCAGACCTCTTATCGCCCGGTCGCGGAAGACTGGATCTGGCACGTCATCCTCCCGCTGATCGCGTACGGCACCCTGATTGGTGCGGCGATCGGGCTGTCCCACGCAACCGTCCCCGCGCTGTTTCTGGTAGGCGGCGTCTCGCTCCTGCTGATCTTCATCGGAATCCACAACGCCTGGGACACGGTCGCGTTCATCGCGGTGCAGCACCGCACCAAACCACGGGAATGAGGGCCTGAAGACTGTGCCCGCCACGGCACGGCAGCAACGCTGGATCAGTTACGCAGCCTGCATCTGGGCCGTCCTCTTTGCTGCGCCGCACATCTGGTGGGCGCTGGGTATCCCCGCGGGCTTTCCCGGGGGGCCCGCCAACCACCGGCTGATGATGACCAGCGCGTGGCGGTATATCTCCGATGTGATCGTCATCCTCCTGAGCGCCTTGGCGATTCTCATTGCCCTGACCCTCCTCCGGCCGCCACAGCAGGTCGTCAGGCGTTGGGTCCCGCAGACCGCGGCCTGGATCGCCAGCGGGATGCTCACCCTGCGCGGAGTGGCCGGGTTGGTGGTGGACGGCGTCTCGGATCCGATCTGGTGGCCAACCTTTCTGCTCGGCGGCATTCTGCTCGGCGGCGTGGCGTGGCTCGCCCGTGCCCCGCGGTCGCGCTCGGCGTGAGGATTGGGATGGAAATCGTTGATCTCGCGACCCAGCCGGAAGCCGTCCGGGACCAGGCTGCCGGCCTCCTGCACCAGCGCTTCAACAACCCCAACGGCTGGCCCACTCTCGCGGCGGCCCGGGATGAAGTCGCCGGGATCCTTCGGGCCGGTTTCGCGCTTGCTGTCCTGGAGGATGCGACCCTGCTCGGCTGGGTCGGCGGATTGCCGGAGTACGGCGGGAAGGTGTGGGAGCTCCACCCCCTGGTCGTGCGCGAGGCAAACGAACGCCGCGGACTCGGCACCGCCCTGGTGGCCGGATTCGAAGCAGAAGCCGCTGCCCGCGGGGCGTTCACGGTGACGCTGGGGACCGACGACGATACCGGCATGACGTCCCTGGCGGACATGGATCTCTATGCGGACATCCCCCGGCACCTCGCCGAGCTGCGGGACCGGGGCCACCACCATCCCTTTCTCTTCTACCGCAAGCTTGGCTTCGTGGTGACCGGCGTCATGCCGGACGCCAATGGCCCCGGGCGGCCCGACATCTACATGTCCAAGCCGGTCCGCCGCAGCTGAAGCGTCCCGTCACCGCCGGACCGGGCGCGGAGCTATACTCCGGGAAGGAGAAGATCATGCCTCGCGTCGAGCGACTCATTCCCGTACCGGCCTGCACCTTCCTGGCCCTCGTGGGACTCCTTGCCGGTTCCTGTTCCGGATCGTCGCTGCTTCCCCCATCGGACGGCATTCTTGACGTCGGGACCTGGGGCGGGGACAACTCGGGCGTCATCGTCACGGACTCCGCCGTCCACGTGCACGTCGGTTGCACCTTCGGGGACATGCCCGGGACTGTGCCGCTCGACGCGAGCGGGCGATTCACGGTCGACGGGAGTTACGTCCTGCGGGCCTATCCGGTCCAGACCGGACCGTCGCTGCCAGCCCAGTTCAGTGGCCGGGTCGTGGGCCGTACCCTGACGCTCGCGATCGCGGTGAATGATACGGTCGAGCGGAAGGTCGTTGCCTTGGGGCCCATCACGGTCGTCCATGGTCGCGAACCGGAGATGGGGCCCTGCCCGATCTGTCGTACGCCACGCCGGCCCTGAGGACACTGCATGTACCCCCACACCATCGAGAACGGCGCCGGTGAGCGCATCACCTTCCTCCGGAGAGTGCCGAGCCCCCGTGGCGAACGCCTGGAGGTCGAGAACGTCGTCACGCCCGGGGTCGGGCCGCCCATGCACGTCCACCACCATCAGGAGGAAGCCCTGACGGTCGAGCAGGGACGGATCGGCTACCAGCGGCCTGGAGAGCCGGCAAAGTTCGCCGGGCCGGGAGAGACGGTCGTGTTCAAACCGGGGGAGCCGCACCGCTTCTGGAACGCCGGAGAGGTCGAGCTCCGAGTGACGGGGTACATCGAGCCGGCCGACAACGCGGAATACTTCCTGACCGAGCTCTACGCCTCGACCCGGAAGAACGGAGGAAGTCGGCCGGATCCGTTCGACGCCGCGTTCCTGATCCGGCGCTACCGGAGCGAGGTCGCGATGGTGGGTATTCCGGCGGCGGCGCAGCGCTTTGCCTTTCCCGTCCTGGTCGTCGTCGGGAAACTGCTTGGCCGCTACCGGAAGTACGCCGGCGCGCCCGAGCCGGTGCGGCTCAGACCGCCGCTCCTATGACCTTCAAGCCCTGGGTGTGGTTCCCGATCGCGGTCGTGCTGAGTCTCGGCAATCTGGTGGCGGTCTGGTTTGCGGCCGTGCCGGCCGAACCGTTGCATGCCACCATCCACGCCGCGCTCTCGCTGGGATCCGGGTTATGGGCCTACCGGCTGCGGCAGCGCCTGGGTGAGAAGGAGCACCGGCTCGCACCCGAAGCCGTGGAAGCGCTCGATGCCCTCGAGGCACTCGAGCTGGAGGCGAGCAAGCTCCGCCAGGAGCTGGGGGAGGCCCAGGAACGGCTCGACTTCGCCGAGCGGTTGTTGGCCAAGGACCCGGAGTCCCGCAGAATGGGTCAAGAGCGCTAGGCTTACACCGGAGTGATGATGTCCTGCTCCTGGGGAGCCTCGAGCTTTTTGGGCGGGGGGGTAAGCGAAAGCACCCGTTCGGCGAAATCGAGCCGTTCGGCGAGCTCAGACAACTGGCGGGAATACTCCGCGTGGCGCAGGGCCTGGCGGTCCTGCACCGCGGTCAGCCGCGTGTCAATGAGCTCTTCGGCCTCCGCCAGCCGAGCGGCAATCGATTCGAGCCCCGGATCCGCAGCGCCAAGCCGGGTACGGCGGGGTTGCGGCCAGAGCCCGAGGGCCACGAACAGCCGTCGCGGCAGCCGGGCCACGAACGCCAGGGCCGTCCCGGCGTAGTAGAAAGGATTGAAGGTCCGGGCCAGGGCCAGGTATTGTCCGCCCTCGTACACCCCCAGGGCCATATCGATCACGTCGAGGATCTCCTGATCGACACCGTCTCCGGTCCGGACGCTGAAGATCCGCTGCAGCACTTCGACCCGGCCCAGCGCCGGGCCCGGATCGGTGATCGCCGAGGTCCCGACCGATCCTCCGACACCCGCCGCGCGAACGATCTGGATTACCCTCGCCAGCATCTGGTTGATCCGGGACCGGGCGGCCTGGGCGCCTTCCCAGTCCATCGGCGTGTCGTTGACATCCCGCTCGGACCGCTCGAAATAAGTCTCGACCACCTCGCGGAAGAGCCGGAGCTCCCGCGCCCGATGGCGGTTCCGGATGATGGTGAGCTGGTCGTGGGGTTTCATGCTCGCTGCATTCCTGTGCTCCGGGTCATCGCAATATTAACTCTTCCCGGGGGGCCGCGGGGTGAACCCCATCTCGGTAAGAAAGCGGTGTCCCCCGGTCGGCTCCGACCTGCGGCGCTCCACCCGAGTCATCACCAGCCGGTCCTTGGCGCGGGTCATGCCCACGTACAAGAGCCGCCGCGATTCCTGGAGCTCGGCTTCCGGCATGGCGCTTCCGTCCCGGGGGACGCTCAGAAGCTGGCCGTCTTCCGCGCCGACGATGTACACCCGCGAAAACTCCAGCCCCTTGGTCGAGTGCAGGGTGAGCAGGTTCACCCGGAAGGCGAGATCGGGATCTTTCTCCGCGGCGTCGGAGCGTGACAGGGCGACCCGATTGAGAAACTCGCGGAGCTGATCGGCCAGCGGCGCTTCGGAGGAAGCGTCGAGCAGCCTCCGGAGCCGTGCCATCGCACCAGGGTACCGCTCGTCCGCCGTCCGCTCCTTCCGGAGCTGCTCCATCTTGCGCATGCCGCCCAGCAGGCTGATGACCTTTTCCACCGAAGGCGCATCAAAGGCTCCCGGCGCGGCGCGTTGGAGGCGGTAGTACTCCAGGCAATCGCTGTAGCGGCCCAGCGCGAAGCTCCTCGCGATCTTCCAGAGGTCCCTGGCCTCTCCTTCGAGCCGCTCCGGATCCGACAAGGCGAGCGCCAGCCCGAGATAATCCAGCAGGTGCACCAGCGCGGTCTTCCGGGCCCGGGCCAGTTTTTCGGCCTGGAGCCGGAGAAAGACCAGGGCAAGCGCTTCCGCATCCGCGGAGGCGCGATGCGCGCGGGGCAGCGCAATCCCGAAATGATGGGCCAGGTCCTCGAGCTTCCGGCTGCCGGGATGGAGGGCGCGGGCCAGGGGGAGGGAATCGAAGCTGACGAAATCTCCCCCCTCGACCAGCTCGGCTCCCAAACGGCGGAGAATCGGGAAGTCGAATCCGTTGCCGTTGTGGGCCACCAGGATATCGTCGCCGCAGAACGTCCTGAACGCCGGCCACACCACCTCGAGGGTGGGCTGATCGCGGAGCTCTTCGTCCGTGATGCCGTGGGTCCGCCGGGCGCCCTCGGTGACCGGCACCCGGGGTCGCACCAGCTGCTGGTACCGGTCCACGATCCGGCCATCCCGGACCCGCACCGCCCCCAGCTCCACGATGTCACAGGTGGCGATGTCCTTGTCGGTGGTCTCCAGGTCTACCACGACGAAATCCCGGAAAGCATCCCGCAGCGCGCTGGTGTGGACGACCTGGAGCGCCTTGAAGAGGCCGAGGCTCAGCCCATAGCGGCCCCCGTCCCCGGCGCGGATCACCAGGTCATCGGGCCCGGCAGCGCCGGGGTGGTCGAGATAGCCGACGGTGGTGACACCGGCGCGGAGGAGAAGGCCCGAGAGCGCGAGCTCGAGCCCTCCCAGCCGAGGCAGCCACACCCGCCGCCGCCCGTGCAGCGCGCCACCCAGCTGGCCGGCCAAGGCGAGCACCGCGGCGTCGGAGACGGGGTCGGTCAGCTCGTCGTGCCGGTCTTCCAGCACGGTCCGGTATTCGCCCACCCGCTGGGAGAGCAGCTCCTCGACCAGCCCCGCCAGGCCGGCGTGCCTGCGGCCCAGCGCGGGGAGATTCTGGAGGGCGTAATCGGCCCGGCGCAGCTTCTTGCCCTCCTCGTCGTCCTTGCCCAGCCCCTTCGCGACCATGCGCATCCAGGCAACCGGCTCGACCTTGCGGCGCTCCGCATCGGAAGCAATCCCGGACCAGAGGGTCGGGGGCAGCACCACCCGGGCGAAGGCTTCCTGCCGCAGCGGATCGCCCGGCTCGGCAATCACCCGGAGCGCGGCCACCAGGTACCGGACCACCGGATCGTCCTGGAGGGCGCGACCCGACGCCATCCGGCAGGGAATCCCCGCGCTGATGAACTCGGCTTCCAGCGCATCGCCGACCTCATGTTTGCGGTAGAGCACCCCGTATTCCCCCCAGGGGAGTTCGCTGTGCGCCTGGTCCGCGACCAGATCCGCGAGCAGCCAGCGAGCCTCGACGTGCTCATCCGCGAATCCCAGCACGCTCACCGGATACTCGGACTCCCGCTCAGCCCGGAGCGCCTTCTCTTCGAAGAGACTGGGATTCTGGAGCAGGAGCCGCCGGGCCGATTCGAAGATCTGTCGGGCGGTGCGACGGTTCTGGTCGAGGATCACGATGTGGTCGAGCCGGAAATCATTGAGGAACTGCCGCAGCACCTGCGGATCGGCGCCGGTCCAGGAAAACACCGACTGCTCGTCATCTCCCACTACGAACAGGTTGCGATGCCCCTCGGTCAGCCGGCGCACCACGGCGTACTGCTTGGGGGTGAGATCCTGGAACTCGTCCACCAGGATGTAGTCCCAGCGGGCCGCGACCAAGTCGGCGATCTCGTCGTACTTGGTGAGCAGCTCGGCGGCCCGGGCCACCAGGTCGTCGAAGTCCAGCAGGTTCCGGTGCTCCAGGTGCTCGCGATAGCGCCGGTACAGTCCGAGGTCATCGGGGGTGAGATCCACTCCGCGGGCGCGGTGAAGTCCGAACCGGGTCAGCAGCCAGCCGCGCCGCTTTTCCCAGACCCCGAGCCGCCGCAGCACGTCCTTCTGATACTCCTCGTCGGCGATGCCGAAGCCGCGCCGAGCGCCGACCCATTCGCCGTGTTCCCGGAGGATCTCGGCGCAGAGCGCGTGCAGCGTGCCGCCTTTGATGCCCCGGCCGCGCGCCCCCAGCGCCTTCTCCAGCCGGTCGGCGATTTCCTGGGCGGCCTTGTTGGTGAAGGTGACCGCGCAGATCCGCGCGGCCGGGATGCCCCGCTGCTCGATGAGAAAGCGGATCCGCTCGATCAGGCAGAAGGTCTTGCCCGCTCCGGGGCCGGCCAGCACCAGCACCGGGCCGAGCGGCGCCTCGATGGCCTCACGCTGGCAGGCGGAGGGCGCGAATTCCGAATCGATGACCGCGGTCACTGGAGGGCCAGCGACCCGCCGAACCCGGCGATCCGGTCCGCCAGGGCCGCCATCACCTGCTCCGCCGTTCGCCCCGCCCGTTTGGGGACCTTGAAGGAGTGATCCCCCTCGTCAATCAGGTCCAGAGTCGCGCGCGGACCCAGCTTCTCGCAGACCTCGGTGATCAGCTCGAGCCTGGCAAACTCATCCCGGGTGCCCTGGAGAAAGAGCATGGGCACCTGCACCTGGTGGAGGTGGTCCGCGCGCGACAGGGAAGGCTTGCCCGGCGGATGGAGCGGAAAGCCGAGAAACGCGAGGCCTCTGACGCCGGGAAGCGGCTTCTCTGCCTGGGCGGTGCTGGTCATCCGCCCGCCGAACGATTTGCCGCCCGCCACCAGAGGCAGTCCGGGCCACTCGGTGGCCGCGCGCTCCACCGCTTCCCGCACCCGGGCCGCCGCCACCGCCGGCGGGTCGGGCCGGCTCTTGTGCTGCTCCATGTAGGCAAACTCGTAGCGGAGAGTGGCCACCCCCCGCTCGAAGAGCGCTTGCGCGATGGCTTCGAGAAACGGGTGGCGCATCCCCGCGCCGGCTCCATGGGCCAGCACGTAGCCGAACCGGGCATCAGGAGGAGTGCGCGCCAGCATCACGGCCGATCAGCGGCTGCCGAACCGCTCCGCGGCCCGGGCGCGGGCCTTGGCGGCCTCCACGTCGCGGTCGCGGGGAGGCGCCGTCGTCACCAGGGAGTGCAGGAGGGTGCGCGCCACCTCGGCGGTCTGGTCCACCGCCCGGTCGAAGGCGGCCTTGTTGGCCTGGGAGGGGTTGGTGAAGCCGCTCAGCTTCCGGACGAATTGCAGCGAGGCGTCCCGGATTTCCTCGTCGGTGACCGGAGGATCGAAGTTGAAGAGAGTCTTGATGTTCCGGCACATGCTTCCGTTCCACGATGGAGACCATGGAAGTCTAACCCCCCGCGGATTTCAGCGTTATTGTTTGATATGCGCATTCCATTCCTGTCCGGCCTCGCGGTGCTTGCCGCCGCCGGCTCGCTTTCCGCCCAGCAAACCCGCGCCGAGCGCACCGCGTACGCCGAAACCTCCAGCCACGCCGATGTCCTGGCGTTCGTGGATTCGCTCCAGCGTCTGGGTGCCGGCATCCGGGTGGGCCGGCTGGGCCTGAGCCCGCTGGGCAAGACACTCCCCTACGTCATCGCGTCCCGTCCGCTGGTGGACGCGCCGGCCCGGGCCGCCCGGAGCGGCAAGCCGGTCGTGTATCTCCAGGGCAACATTCACGGCGGCGAGGTCGAGGGGAAGGAAGCGCTGCTGATGCTGCTGCGCGACCTCACGTTGGGAGCGCTGCGCCCGCTGCTCGACAGTGTGGTGCTGGTGGTGGTGCCGATTTACAACGCCGACGGCAACGACAGCTTCGGGCCCGAGGCCCGCAACCGCCCTGCCCAGAAAGGCCCCGCCAGCATCGGCCTGCGCGGGAACGGCCAGGGGCTCGATCTCAATCGCGATTATCTCAAGCAGGAGGCCCCCGAGACTCGCGCCGCCGCGAGCCTGGTCAACGCCTGGGACCCCGACATCTTCGTCGATCTGCATACCACCAATGGCAGTTATCACGGGTACCTGCTGACCTACGAGGCGGGTCTCAACCCCAACGCAAATCCGGCCAACGACTATATCCGCGACAAGTTCCTGCCGGAAATCCGCACCCGGATGCGCGCCCGCCACAAGCAGGAGGTGTTCACCTACGGGAATTTTCGCAACGCCGACTCGCTGGAGCAGGGCTGGGAGACCTATGACGCCCGGCCCCGGTTCGGCACCAACTGGATCGGGCTCCGGGGCCGGATGGCCATTTTGAGCGAAGCCTACTCGCACGCCGATTTTCGCACCCGGGTGAGCGCGACCTACAACTTCGTCCTCGAGGTGCTCCGGCTGGCGGCCGCCGAGCGGGCCACCGTCAAATCGGTCAATCTCGCCGCCAGCCGCTACCGTCCCGATTCGGTGTCGCTGCGATCCGTTTTTGGCCCGCCCGCCTCGATGGAGGTGATCGCCGAGCTCACCGAGCGCGCCACCGAGGGAAGCGGTCCCTTTGCGCGGCGGCGCCAGACCGGGGTGTTCCGCACCATCCGGATGCCGGTGTATGGCCGGTTCCAGCCGGCCCGGCAGGAGGCGTTCCCCGCCGCCTACCTCTTCGGGCCCCAGCACGCCGAGGTCGCCGCGCTGCTCCGGGCCCAGGGAATCGAGGTGCGCCGGATCACCGCCGCGTGGTCGGCGCCGACCGAGGTCTTTCAGCTCGACAGCGTGGTGCCGGAGCCTCTCTTCGAAGGCCATCGAACCACCCGGGTGGAGGGCAGGTGGGGACCGGGAACGTCATCCATGCCAGCGGGCTGGTTCATGGTGCTCACCGATCAGCCGCTCGGGCTGTTCGCGGCCACGCTGCTGGAGCCGGCGTCGGAAGACGGGCTGGTCACCTGGAATTTCTTCGACCGGAACCTTCGCCGGGGCCAGCCGGCGCCGGTGCTCCGGGTGCGAGCCGTCCCGGCGTTCCCGGCGGAGAATCTTCCCTGAGCCCGACCATGGGTTCCAGCCGCCGCCACTTCCTGCTGGGAGTCGCCGCGCTGCTACCGCTGCCCTTCGTGGCCCGGCGGCTGCACGGCAGAGCGGTAGCGGCGCTCGACCCGGTCCGCCTGCGTGCG
>DATCXX010000422.1:0-8550 GCA_036565615.1 Gemmatimonadales bacterium
CCGCCAGCGCCACATCGAGCCGGTCGTTGACCAGCACCGGCACCGGCAGCGCGGCGACCAGCTCCCGCGCCAGCGACACCAGCTGGCGCGGCCCAACCCGTTTGAGCCGGAGCTGCACCGAGGTCACCCCGCCCCGTACCGCCGCGCGACAGACCTCCACCAGCGCCTCCGCCGGCACCAGCCGGTCATCGCTCACCAGCATCAGCCGAAGAGCCCGGGCTACATTGCTCGCCATGCGCCGAATCATATCGCGGAGCCGGTGATGGCGGGGGAGCTGCCCGTCGCGGTGGTGACCCGACGCGGCGCGGCGCGCTGGAGGGAAGGTCACCCCTGGATCTTTGCCAGCGATGTGACCGCCGCGCCCGATGAGCCGGGCCTGGTCGCGGTGCGGGACGAGCGGGGCAAGTTCGCCGGCCAGGCGCTCTGCTCGCCCCGTTCCGAGATCCGGCTGCGATTGCTGGAGCGGACCGACCGGCCGGTAGACCGCACCTGGTGGATCGAGCAGATCACCCGGGCCCTTCGCCGCCGGGAGGGGCTCGACGCCACCGGCTACCGCGTCGTGCACGGCGAAGGCGACGGATTGCCTTCGCTGGTGGTGGACCGCTACGACCGCTACGCGGTGGTGCAGCTGCTCTCGGCTGGACTCGAAACCATGCGGCCAGCGATTCTCGAGGCGCTCACCGAAGTGCTCTCCCCCGGGGGCATCCTCCTTCGCCACGACGCCGCGGTACGCCGCCACGAGGGGTTGCCCGAGTCGGTCGAGCTGGCGGCGGGTGCGGTGCCCGAGGAAGTCGAGGTGCGGGAAGGCGCGGTGCGCTACCTCGCCGCGCCCTGGACCGGACAGAAGACCGGGGCCTTTCTGGATCAGCGGCCCAACCGGATCCGGGCGGGCGAGCTCGCGGTGGCCGGAGGCGCCGCGCTGGACTGCTTCACTTACCACGGCTCGTTCGCGCTGCACCTGGCCCGGAGGAGCGCTTCGGTCACCGCCCTCGACAGCAGCGCCGAGGCGCTGGTGCGGGGCGCCCGCAACGCGGCGCTCAACGGCCTCACCGGCATCCGCTGGGAGGAGGCCGACGCGTTCGAAGCGCTTCGCGCCATGGCCCGCGCCAAGACCCGCTTCGATACCATCGTGGTGGATCCGCCGGCGTTCGCGAAATCGAGGAGTGCCGTGGCGCAGGCGCTCCGCGGCTATCACGAGATCAACCTGCGGGCCATGAAGCTGCTCGCGCCGGGGGGCGTGCTGCTCACCGCGTCCTGCTCCTTTCACCTCCGCCGGTCCCAGTTCCTCGAGATGATCGCGGGCGCGGCACGCGACAGCGGGCGCACCCTGACCGTCCTCGAGCATCTCGGCCAGGGCATCGACCATCCGGAGATCCTCACCATTCCGGAAACCGGATATCTGAAGGGGATCGTTCTTCGCGCTCTTTCGTAACTCTGCAAGGCTTCTTACTTTAGAGATCCATGCTCACCCCGGCACAACTGGAGGCCCGCGCGGAGTCACCCCGGTCGCGGCGACCTCGCCCCAGGCTGTCACCCAAACAGCAGTACCACGAGTACCTCCTCCAGCGCATCGAGGACTACAAGAACTCGATCCCCCGCGACGAGCTGCTTCGCCTCGGCAATGACGCGGCCAGCGAGCTGCAGGACGCCGCCGAAGGCCAGTACTTCCTGACCGAAGTCGTGATGCAGGAAACCGTGGACCGCATCATCATGAAGCGGCTCCGGCTCCCCAGCTTCGCCCGCTGGAAACTGCGCCACGCCAAGGTGCGCCAGGCCCAGCAATCCCCCACCCACTGGGGGCTGGAGCGGAACTCGGCCGTCGCCGCGATCCTGCCCCGGATCGAGCCCGGCGACCATGCGCTGATCGTCGGCGGCGGGGCCGAGGCCGCGGTCTACCTGCTGGCCGCGCACGAGATGCGGGTCACCTGCCTGTTCGGAGACAACGCCACCTGCACCCGGATCGAGACCCGGACGGCGTCCGAATCGCTCACTGGAAACTTCGAGGCCTACGTGGCCATGCTGGGCACCTGGTTTCCACCCCTCGGTGCACCGGTGCACCTGGTGGTGATCGATGCCGGAACCCTGGCCGGGCTGCCCTCGCCCCGCCGGGTGGCCCTCATGGCCCAGATGCAGGACGTCACCCTTCCCGGCGGATTGCATGTGCTGATGCCCACCGGAGCGGCGGCGGCCGAGGCCTGGGTGTCTCTGTATCCCGACTGGGAGCGGGTCCCGGTCCCGGCCCGGGCGAACCGGAGGGGCAAGCGGGAAGGCTCCCCCGGAGTCCTGATGTCCCGGCCTCTCCCTCCCAGCGCCTCGCGAGCCTCGTCCACCGCCTGAGCCGGGAACTGTCAAAGAACCATCCGTTTTCCCCGTTCCCCATTCCCCGTTCCCCAGTTCGGTGCATCTCGTGATGCTTCACGCGTCTCCTTGGCTACCTCAGGAGACCTCATGCCCACCGAATTGCCGGAACTGGACACGCGGGAGCCCCGCGGGATCATCATACGCACCGGGACGCCGAGACAGGCCAAGGTGCCTTTCTGGGCGTATCTTTGGAGCGAGGAAGACGGCGATGGCGCTTGCGCGGCTCCGCGTCCAGGCCCTATCCTCGAATCCCCCACTGCCGCGGACGGTTTGATCCAGTCATGGCAAGCTTCACCCTGAATGGAAAGGAAATTCCTTTCGAGCCGGGCGCGACGATTCTCAGCGCGGCCCGGGTTCAGGGAGTCGACATTCCTACCCTCTGCTGGTATCCAAAGCTCCCCAACGTCGCCAACTGCCGTATCTGCCTGGTCTCGGTCGAGGGAGGTGGGAAAATGGTCCCCGCCTGCGGCACCCCCGCCTCCCCCGGCATGGTGGTGGAGACCGAATCGGCGGCCGCGGTGGAGAACCGGAAGAGTGTTCTCCGCTTCCTCCTGGAGCGCTATCCCGGCGACCACCTGAGCAACGGGGGCCGGGATCATCCCCGGAACGAATTCGAGCAGTACGTCACCCGCTACGGGGTGACCGAGCAGGCCCGCCGGGACCTGTCCCTCCGGGGCGGAGACAGCCGCCCCGGCGACGTGATGATCAGCCACGACATGTCGCTCTGCGTGCTCTGCACCCGCTGCGTCCGGGCCTGCGAGGACATCCAGGAAGTCGGTGTCCTCGACGTGGCCCAGCGGGGGGAGCATACCGAGATCATCGTAGGCGGCGACGGGGACCCCGACCACGCCGGCTGCACCTGGTGCGGTGAATGCGTCCGGGTCTGCCCCACCGGCGCGATCTTCGAGGTGATGCCGCGGAAGCGCTTCAGCCAGGCGGCCATCCGGGAGCCCGACCGGGTGGTGCGCTCGGTCTGTCCCTATTGCGGTGTCGGGTGCCAGATCGACATCCACGCGCGAGGGAACGAAGTGGTGCGGGTGACCTCCCCCTGGATCGAGGAGCGGACTCCCAACCAGGGCTCCACCTGCGTGAAGGGGCGGTTCGGCTACGATTTCCCCCAGCACCGCGACCGGCTGCTCCGGCCCCTGATCCGGAAGGGCTGGGAGCGCTGCGGCGAGCAGTGGACCTGGACCGGGGAGTCGCCCCGCTACCGGAGCGGCGAGTGGCAGACGGTGGCCGAAGAGGGCAAGGGCCGGAAGCCCCGCCCACCGGTGCGGCAGGTCGGGAAACCGCCGCTTACCGGTCTCCCGCTGGTGGATGACGGAGACGTCCGGGACCGCAACGCCACCCCGCCCGAGTGGTACGAGAGCTTCCGGGAGGCGAGCTGGGAAGAGGCGATGAGCCTCACCGCCCAGGAGCTGGCCCGGCTGCGCGACACCGTGGGGCCCCAGTCGCTGGCGGCGTTCTCCTCCGCCAAGTGCAGCAACGAGGAGAACTACGCCCTCATGCGGATGGTGCGAGCCGGGTTCCGCACCAACAGCGTGGACCACTGCACCCGGCTCTGCCACTCGACCTCGGTGGCCGCGATGAACCGCGCCCTGGCCACCGCCGCCGCGTCGGGCTCGATGCGCGAAATCGAGGAAGCCTGCGACGTCATCTTCATCGCCGGCGCCAACACGACCGAAAGCCACCCGGTCTTCGGGGCGCTGATCAAGCGGGCCCGGGCCAAGGGCGCCACCCTGATCGTCGCCGACGTCCGGAAGACCGAGCTGGCCGAGCTGGCGGACATCCACCTCCAGATGCTCCCCGGCACCGACGTCGCGCTCTACAACGCCATGCTGGCCCACATCATCCGGGTGGGGCTGGTGGACCGCGAGTTCATCCGGAACCGGACCACCGATTTCGACAAGGTCGAGGCCGCGGTGGCTCCCTACACCCTCGAAGTGGCCTCCCGTATCACCGGCATTCCGGCCGACCTGATCCGGGGTGCGGCCGAGCTCTATGCCCGGGGGCCCAATACCTCGACCCTCTGGGCCATGGGCCTGACCCAGCACGCCACCGGGACCGATATCGTGGCCAGCCTGCTCAACCTGCTCCTGGCCTGCGGGATGATCGGGCGCTGGGGCGCCGCCATGATTCCGATCCGGGGACAGAACAACGTGCAGGGCGCCAGCGATGTGGGCGCCATCCCCTTCGCCTACACCGACTATCGCCCGGTCAAGGATCCCGCCAACCGGAAGGAATACGCGGCCGCCTGGGGAGTGGCGGAGGACTCGCTCTCCCTCGAAAACGGCCTCATGGTCACCGAGATAGTGAAGGAGGGCAGCCCGGTCCGCGGGATGTTCATCATGGGAGAGAATCCGGTGCTCTCCGACCCCAACGTCGCCAAGGCCGAGGAGTGGGTGCGGAAGCTCGAGTTCCTCGCGGTCCAGGACCTCTTCCTCACCGAGACCGCGCGCTGGGCCGACGTGGTGCTGCCCGGCTCCTCCTTCGCCGAGAAGGAAGGCACCTTCGCCAACACCGACCGGCACATTCAGCTCGCCCTCCCGGCGGTGCCCACCCCGGGCGATGCCCGCCAGGACCTCGACATCCTGGTGGATCTGTCCCGGCGGCTCGGGCTTGCCACCCCGTTCGAGACTCCGTCCCAGGTGATGGACGAGATCGCCCGGGTCACGCCCACCTGGCGGGGGGTGTCCTACGAGAAGCTTCGGCGGGAAGGGTCGCTCCAGTATCCGGTGCCGACGCCTGACTCGCCCGGGACGCCGTTCCTGTTTGCCGATCGCTTTCCCACCGCCGACGGCCGGGCCCTCCTGGTACCGGTGGAGTACCTCCCCCCTTCGGAGCTGCCCAGCGAGGAGTATCCCTATTTCCTCAACACCGGGCGGCAGATGTACCACTGGCACACCGGAACCATGACCCGGCGCGCCGAAGGTCTCGACTCGCGGGAGCCGGTGCCGATCGTCGAAATCTCTCCGTCCGACGCCCGCGAGCTGGGAGTCGCCGAGGGCGACACGGTGCGGGTTACGTCGCGCCGGGGTAGCCTGCTGATCGGGGTCCGGATCTCGGAGCGGCAGGCGCCCGGACAGGTCTTCATCCCGATGCACTTTCGGGAAGCCGCAGCCAACCTGCTCACCAATCCTGCGCTCGATCCCTACGCCAAGATCGCGGAGTTCAAGGTCGCCGCGGTTCGGGTGGAGGCGCTCGTCCCCGCAATCCGGTAGCTCCCGAAGTGCTGCACCGATGCAACATCGGCAGGCCTGCCTGCAGGGAACCCATTGTCGGCACACGCCTTGCTCCATCTCCCCCCGAGCCCGTATCGGTTTCGACGAGGCGACACGCCGAAATGCGCTCCCCGGGCAAACCGAACGATCCCTTGCGCCGCGAGGGTTCCGTCCACACGGTTGTCGGGGAGCGATGATGTAGGTCTCTCGCGCTCCAGGAGGAGTTCGTGCGGGTCTATCTTGCCGATCTGGGCCATAATCAGCTCACCTTCAGCTCGGATATCTATCCGATCAGCGTAGCGAACTGCGTCTCGTACGCCCGGGAATACCTCAAGAGTCCGGCCCCGGTGGAGTTCCGCATCTTCCGGGAGCCCGAGGATCTCAAGGCGGCGATCGACGCGGCTCCGCCGGACCTGCTCGGGCTGAGCAGCTTCGCCTGGAACCACAATCTCTCGGCCCACTTTGCCCGCTATGCCAAGCGGCGCGCCCCAGGGGTCATCACCCTGATGGGCGGCCCGCACTACCCGCTCACCCAGGCGGAAATGGCCACCTGGATGACCTCGCTGCCCGAGATCGACATCGCGGTCCGGGGACCTACCTACGAGGGCGAGCGGGCCTTCCTCGCGATCCTCCAGCGGCTGGTGGATACCCGGGGCAGCCTGGCGGACACCCGGGCCGAGCCGGTGCCGGGCAACGACTGGATCGATCCGGCGTCCGGCGAGTTCGTGCGGGGGCCCGAGGTGGAGCGGATCCGCGACCTCGACGAAATCCCCTCGCCCTATCTCAATGGGCTCATGGACCCGTACTACGCCTCGGGCTATTTCCCGATGCTCCAGATCGCGCGGGGCTGCCCCTTCACCTGCCAGTTCTGCAACTCCTCGGTGAAGTCCAACAGCAAGGTCTTCGCCCACTCGATCGAGAACGTCCGCCGGGACCTCCTCCACATCGCCACCCGGGTGAAGCCGGAGCTGCCGGCCTGCTTCGCGGATGACAACTTCGGCATGTACGAGCGGGATGAGGAGATCGCGGACTACATCGCGTACCTCCAGGACACCTACGGCTGGCCCCGGTACATCCGCACCACCACCGGAAAGAACCAGGCCGAGCGGATCATCCGGGTGATGCGGAAGGTGCGGGGCACCCTGCCGATGACCTCGGCGGTGCAGTCGCTCAATCCCCTGGTCCTCGAGAACATCAAGCGCAGCAACATCAAGCTCGACACCTACGCCCAGATCCAGAAGGAAGTGCACGCCCAGGGCATGCAGAGCTACGGTGAGCTGATCCTGAGCATGCCGGGGGAGACCAAACAGTCGTTCCTCCAGGCGGTGCACGACCTGCTCGAGACCGGGGTGGACCGGATCTCGGCGCACCAGCTGATGCTGCTCCACGGCGCCCCGCTCGCCAATCCCGATCAGCGGAGCAAGTTTGGCTTCCGCACCCGGTTCCGGGTGGTGGCGCGGAACATCGGGAACTACACCGGCGAGCCGGTCATCGAGACCGAAGAGATGGTCATCGGAACCCCGACCTTCTCCGACGCGGACTACTACGAGACCAGGATTTTCCACCTCCTGCTCACGATCTACTACTACGAGGGGAATTTCGAGGAGGCGTTCCGCTACGCGAAGGAGCGCGGGATCAAGCCGTTCGACCTGATGCTCCGGATGCAGGCCATGCTCGACCGCGCGCCGGCGGCCTGCCGGAGCCTGATGGCCGACTTCCGGCGGGAGAGCGAGGAGGAGCTGTTCGACACCCCGGAGGCCTGTGTCGCCTGGGCCACCGAGCACTTCGACCAGCTGGTGAGCGGGGAGCTGGGCGGGAACCTGCTCTCGAAGTATTCGATGCTGGGACGGTTCTTCGTGACGCCGGCCGCGATCGACTTCCTGGGACAGGCGATCGCGGAGGGGCTCGAGCTCGGCGGTGAACCGGAGTCGCCCGAGCTGCACGCCGTCATGAACTACCTCAGGTCGGTCCTGCTGCACTCTCCCTTCGCCAGAACCCTGGAGCAGGAGCCCGCCTGGGCCACGGAATACGACGTCGAAGCCTGGCACGCGGACGGCCTGGGCCGGCCGCTGGCTTCCTATCGATTCGACGGGCCCCGGGTGTTCGAAACCCGGGTCGCGCCGGAGAAGAAGGCCGCCCTGCTGACCCGGCTCAAGACCTTCGGGGAGCATCCCGCCGGTCTGGGCAAGTTCACCCGCACCATGTTCGCCCGGGACCTCCGCCGCAGCGTGCGCCGCGGGGACTCCAAGGAGCAGGTCGCGTGACGGTGGCGACGCCCGATCTCACCTTCATCATGCCCTGTTACAACGAAGAAGAGGTGATCGGGTACACCATTCCACGATTTATCGCCGCGTTCCGGAAGGCGGGGCACTCGCTGGAGCTGATCACGGTCGACAACGGGTCGCGCGATCGCACCGGGGCCATCCTCCGCGAAATGATGGCGGACTACCCGGAGATCGTCCCCTGCCGGGTCGAGGTCAACCAGGGCTATGGGAACGGGGTCCTCGCGGGGATTCCGCTGGCGCGGGGGACCTGGGTCGGGATCATTCCCTGCGATGGCCAGGTCGATGCCGAGGATGTCGTCCTCCTCTATGAAGCCGCCCGCGCCACCAACGGCCGGGTGGTGGCAAAGGTGCGCCGCCGGTTCCGGATGGACGGACTCCAACGCAAGCTGATCTCCACCGCGTATCAGCTATTCGTTCGCATGCTGTGGCCGCGGCTGGGTACGATCGACGTCAACGGCAGCCCGAAAATCCTGCCCCGCGACGTCCTGACCGGGATGCGCCTCGAGTCGAAGGGATGGCTGCTCGATCCCGAGCTCATGGTGAAGGCCCAGTACGCCAACCTCCGGGTCCTCGAGCTCAACGTCTTCGCCCGAATGCGGGGCGCCGGGGTCTCCCACGTGCGCGCCTCGACCTGCTGGGAATTTCTGAGCGTCCTCCTCGGGGCCCGGCTCACCGGACGGTGG
>DATCXX010000423.1:0-4425 GCA_036565615.1 Gemmatimonadales bacterium
CCGCCAGCGACCAGTGTTCTCCCGCGTCGTTGGAGCGATAGATGCCGATCGGTCCGGCAGCGGCGCCGGCCGTCGCCGCGGGGGCGACGATGGCGTAGAGGACCCTGGGATTGCCGGGGGCCAGGGCCAGATTCGCCTGGAGCACGGCGGGGAGCCCCTCGCCGATCGGCTTCCAGGTGGTGCCGCCGTCGGTGGACTTGAAGATCCCGGTGCCGGCGCCGCCGAACCCCCGGCCCTCGATGAAGCTCTGCTGCTGCTCCCAGAGGGTGGCGTAGACGACGCTGGGGTCGCTGGGGTCGATCCGCACATCGTTGGCACTGGTGTACTCATCCTTGTAGAGCACCTTCTCGAACGTCCGGCCGCCGTCGGTGGAGCGGAACACGCCCCGCTCCGGGTTAGGCCCGTAGGGGTGCCCCAGCACCGCCACGAAGAGCCGGTCCGGGTTGCGGGGGTCCACGTCGATCATCGCGATCATCTGGCTGTCGAACAGTCCCAGCCGGGACCAGGTCCGGCCGGCATCGGTGGACTTGTAGATCCCGTCGCCGGTGGCCAGATCGGGCCGGATGATTCCCGCGCCGCTGCCGACATAGAGGATGGAGGGATTGGACGGCGCCACCGCGATCGCCCCGATGGACCCGGTGGACTCCCGGTCGAACAGCGGCTCCCAGCTCGCGCCGTAATCGGTGGTCCGCCAGACCCCGCCGTTGTCGAACCCGACGTAGAACAGGCTCGGCTGACCGGGGACGCCGACGACCGACCGGCCCCGTCCTCCCCGCATCGGCCCGATCTGGCGCCAGTGCATCCCGGAATAGAGGTCGGGGGTCTGGGCGGCGAGGCCGGCCCCTGCCGAGAGGAGGAGAACCGCCGCCGGGATGGCTCGGGAGAGGAGAGTGCGCGCCACAGCCGCCTCCGGGTGGACTGGTGTTGCTCAACTGATATGGGTGTCGAGTCAACCAAAGTATAGCGCGCCGGACCCTGTTGCCCACAGGTTGCTCGGATTACACCGATTGGTGGAGTGGCAAAGCTGAGAAATCGGCGAAATCTGTGGTTGAAACAGCCTCAAAACCGGGGCTTGGAACCGGACTAAGTCCTTTTCCCGTTGACCGTTGACCGTTCACCGTTGACCGGTTAGTCTTCCCCTACAAGCGGGGGTCTAAACCGCCCCCCACCCTGAGCCGGCAGCACGGGCGAACGGGTTCCAGAATCGCTCCCGCGAGCCGCTCAGCCGGCCCGGGAGCGCTCCGGAACACCCCGCGCCCCGGGGTGTTTTTTATTTCGCCACTTGAGGAGGCTGCCCACTGAGCACAAACGAGCGAGAACGCCGGACCCGGGTCAACCGCATGATCCGAATCAGTCCGGTGCGGGTCATCTCGGACTCCGGTGAACAGCTGGGCGTCCTGACAATCGAAGAGGCGCTCGCCGCGGCGGAAGAGCGGGGCCTGGACCTGGTGGAAGTGGCCCCGACCGCCCGGCCTCCCGTGGTCAAGATCATGGACTACGGCAAGTACAAGTTCGAGGAAGCCAAGGCGGCCCGCGCGGCGAAGAAGAAACAGCACGTCATCGACATCAAGGAGGTGAAGTTCCGCCCCGGGATCGATGACCACGACTTCGACTTCAAGACCCGCCATATGCGCGAGTTTCTGCAGGGCGGCGACAAGGTGAAGGTGACGATGATGTTCCGGGGCCGCCAGATGGCCCGGATCGATCTGGGCAAGGCGGTGCTCGACCGGGTCGCCCAGGCCCTCGCCGATATCGGAAAAATCGAGTTCGACGCCCGGCTGGAAGGGCGCAACATGACGATGGTGATCGCGCCGAAGTAGCGGGCGCCGTACCCTGGGAGATCGCAATGCCGAAGATGAAGACCAAGCGTGCCGCCATGAAGCGGTTCACCGTGACGGGCAGCGGCAAGCTCAAGCGGGGCCGGGCCAACAAGCGGCACATCCTGACCAAGAAGACCCGCAAACGGAAGAATCAGCTCGGGAAGGCCGCGCTGGTGAGCTCCGCCGACTTCCGGCGTGTCAACCGCCTGCTCCAGGCCTAGGAGGACGATTCCATGCCTCGCGTCAAGAACGGTGTCGCGCATCACGCGCGGAAGAAGAAAATCATGGAAGCCGCCAAGGGCGGGTTCCAGGCCCGGAGCAAGCTCTACAAGGCGGCGAAGGAAAACGTCGAGCGCGGCATGGCCTACGCCTACCGCGACCGCCGCAAGAAGAAGGGCGACTTCCGGAGCCTCTGGATCACCCGGATCAACGCGGCCGCCCGGATGCACGACCTGAGCTACAGCCGCCTGATGGCCGGGCTCAAGAAGGCCGGCGTCGAGATCAACCGGAAGGTGCTCGCGGATCTCGCGGTGCACGATGCCGACGCGTTCGCGAAGATCGCGGAAGTGGCGAAGGCAGCGGCGTAAGCGCCGCCCTCAGCCCTCAGCCTTCAGTCAGACAACCGCTGATGGCTGATGGCTGATGGCTGAAGGCTCATTCCCATGCAACCCACCGGCTACCCGCAGCTCGACACCCTCCTGGCGCGGCTCAACGCCGTGGCCGCCCTCGATGCGCCCGGACTCGAGGCCGAGCGGATTGCCGTCCTCGGCCGCAAGCAGGGGGCCCTGACCGCGGCGATGAAGCTGCTGGCCACCCTCCCCATCGACGAGCGCAAACGCTTCGGCGCCGAGGTGAACCGGGTCAAGGCGGCCTTCGAGGCGGCCTTCGCAGCCAGGGAGGCTGCCTTCAGCCTTCAGCCGTCAGCCATCGGCGCG
The DNA here is from genome assembly GCA_036565615.1 of Gemmatimonadales bacterium. GTDB lineage: Bacteria > Gemmatimonadota > Gemmatimonadetes > Gemmatimonadales > GWC2-71-9 > JABFSM01. The sequence goes on from DATCXX010000423.1 coordinate 2,756, forward strand.
CAGGACCTGACCATGCCCGGACGGGGCCGCTGGATCGGCGCGCTCCACCCGATCACCCGGGTGGTCGACGAAATCGTGGAAATCTTCCGGGAGCTGGGATTTGCCGTGGCCGTCGGTCCCGAGGCGGAGACCGAGTGGTACAACTTCGGGGCGCTCAACTTCCCGGCCGATCACCCCGCGATGGACATGCACGACACCCTCTACCTGAGCCAGGGGCCCGGCGAAAAGGTGCTGCTGCGCACCCACACCTCGCCGGTCCAGATCCGGGTCATGCAGAGCGGGCCGCCGCCCTACCGGGTGGTGATTCCGGGGATGTGCTACCGCAACGACACCGCGGATGCCTCCCACACCCCGGCCTTCCTCCAGATCGAAGGCCTCGCGGTGGACGAGGGGATCGGATTCGTGGACCTCAAGGCGACCCTGACCCACTTCGCCCACCGGTTCTTCTCGCCCGCGACCAAGGTGCGGTTCCGGCCTTCGTATTTCCCTTTCACCGAGCCGTCGGCCGAGCTCGACGTGGAGTGCCAGCTCTGCCACGGCAGCGGCTGCCCGGCCTGCAAGCAGACCGGCTGGATGGAGCTGCTGGGCTGCGGCATGGTGCACCCCGCGGTGCTGACCAACTGCGGGGTGGATGCCGAGCGCTACACCGGCTGGGCGTTCGGACTGGGGCCCGGGCGTACGGCGCTGCAGCGCTACGACGTGCCCGACCTCCGGCTGCTGAGTAACGCCGACATGCGAGTGCTCCACCAGCTTTCCGGCGAGCCGGTCGAGTGAAGGCGTCCCGACGCTGGCTCGAAGCCTTCCTGCGCCGCCCGCTGGAAGCCAGGGACCTCGCCGAGAAGCTCGCGATGCTGGGTGCCCCCGCCGACCTGGTCGAGCCCCTCCACGCCGACCTCCGGGACATCGTGGTGGCCCGGGTCGAGGCGGTGCGCCCCCATCCCGATGCCGACCGGCTCCGGGTCTGCACCGTGGATGACGGAATGCCCGGGCGCCGCAACGTGGTGTGCGGGGCTCCCAACGTGGAAGCGGGGCGCAGCTATCCCTTCGCCCGGGTGGGCGCCTCGCTCCCGGGCGGGCTCCGGATCGAGAAGCGCAAAATCCGGGGGGAGCTGTCGGAGGGAATGCTTTGCTCTCCCCGCGAGCTCGGGCTGGGGACCGATCACGACGGGATCATGACCCTCGCCACCGAGGCCGCGCCGGGAAGCTCGTTCCTGTCGACCCTCGCCCTCGATGACGAGCGGCTGGAGCTGGATGTCTCGCCGGTGCGGCCCGACCTGCTGGGCCACAAGGGCCTGGCCCGGGAGCTCGCGGCGGCGTACAAAACCCCCTTCCGGCTGCCCGACATTCCCGCCGCACCCGAGATCCAGCCGTCCAGCCGTCCAGCCGTCCAGCCGTCGGTGACCACGGGCGGCATCACCATCACCATCGAGCCCGGCTCCGCCTGCCGCCGATTCACCGGCGCGGTGATCCGCGGGGTGAAGGTGGGACCGTCGCCGGAGTGGCTGGTCAACAGGCTCGAGTCGATCGGCCAGCGCAGCATCAACAACGTGGTGGACGCCACCAACTACGTGATGTTCGAGCTGGGCCAACCCCAGCACGCCTATGACCTGGCCCGGATCGCCGGCGCCGGGCTCACCGCGCGCAAGGCCCGCCCCGGCGAGCGGCTGGGG
>DATCXX010000136.1:0-5378 GCA_036565615.1 Gemmatimonadales bacterium
GACCGGGGTGGGGAGCCGGGGCTCGCGCTGGAGCCGCTGCCGCAGGGTTTCGCCCTCGAGGAAATCCATCACGTAGTACAAATGCCCTTCGCACTCACCGGCGCTGTGCACCGCCACGATGTGCGGGTGACGGATCCGCGCGATCAGGCGCGCCTCGGCGAGAAAGCGCGCCGCGAGCGCGCGGTTCACCACCAGCTCCGGATGAATGACCTTCACCGCCACCCGGCGCTCCAGCGCCAGGTCGGTGGCCAGGAAGACCACCCCCATGCCTCCGCGACCGACTTCGCGCTCCAGCCGGTACTGCCGGCCCAGGGCGCGCTGCATGGTCTTGAGGAGGTCAGATTCGGTCACCTGTCGCCTCGATCACGAGCTGCTGCGGTAGAGAAGCCCCGCCGGGCCCGGGTCGGGGAGGCGGGGTCTATTCGTTCGATGCCGAAACCGGCGGCTTCGTTGCGTTCGGCGCCGTCCCGCGGGGTTGTCGCACTCCCCCGGATTGACCCCTCGTTGAGGGGGGCCCGGCATTGTCCGCCGTCACTCTCCCGGACCCGATTCATGCCGGCGGCGGCCAGAGCTTCCGCGCGATTCCCTGCCCCGACCGTCGCCGCGGTGCTGGCGCCGGCCGAACGGGCCAGCCTCGATGCCGCCAGCGTGGGATGCTTTGCCGTACTGCACCGGAGCTCGCTGCCGGACGCGGTCCGCGCGGTTCGGGAGCGCGCCGTGGACGCGGTGGTGCTCTCGGTGGAGCATTGCGCCGACCAGCGCACCGACCTGGTGGACCAGCTGGTCCGAAGCTTCCCCGGCGTCCCCACCGTGGCGCTGGTGACCCGGCATGGCGCCCGCGCTTCCGAGACCCTGCTCCGCCTGGGCGCCACCGGGGTTCGCCAGGTCATCGACGTCACGGCACCGGCGGGCTGGACCCGGCTCCGCCAGATCGTCGCCGAACCGGCCAGCCGGAGTGCGGCGAGGATTCTCGCCCCCACGATTGCCGCCCTTCCCGAGCTCCCCTCCGACGCGCGGGTCTTCCTCGAGGTCCTGATCCGCCGGGCGCCCGACACGCCCGCCGTGCGGACCCTGGCGGTTCGCCTCGAGATCAAGCCGAGCACCCTGATGTCGCGGTTCACTCGCTCGGGGCTTCCCTCCCCCAAAAACTATCTCGCCGCCATCCGGTTGTTGTACGCCGCGCAATACTTCGAGGGGGGCGGTCGCTCGGTGGCCGATGTGGCCTACCGGCTCGACTGCTCTTCACCCCAGAGCTTCGGGAGGACGCTGCGGGCCATGTTAGGGATCACGCCGGGCGAATTCCGCCGGCGATTTCCCTTCCCGACGGCCCTGGAGCGGTTTCTTGCACAGATGGTGGAGCCGTATCAGCGGGTCTGGGCGGGGTTCCATCCTCTGAAGGGAGCGCTGCGGGAGAAGCCGTCAGCCTTCGGCCGTGAGCCATCAGCCGTCAGCCATCAGCCTGCAGTCGGGGCTGAATCTCCCAGGATTCCGTAAGTAGTAGTGAGTGCTACAACCTCAAGTCCTGATTGCTCGATCGCGGCGCGGCCGCCTTGCTCCCGGTCCACCACCACCAGGACGCCGAGTATGTTGCCTCCGGCTCCCCGGATCGCGTCGATCGCCTGAAGGGCGGAGCCCCCGGTGGTGAGCACGTCCTCGACCACCACCACCGGATCGCCGGGAGCGAAGTTGCCTTCGATGGTCTGGCGGGTGCCGTGCTCTTTGGCCGCCTTCCTGACGCTGAAGGCCTGTACCAGGGGCGGGGCATCGACGCTGGCGCGCGCGATGGCATAGGCCACGGGATCGGCCCCCATGGTGAGTCCGCCCACGCCTGCCGGTGCCCAGCCCGCTTCGCGGATCGCGACCAGTCCCAGCACGCCGATGAGCCGCTGGCCCTCGGCCGACATGGTGGTCTTGCGGGCGTCGATGTAGTAGGGGGAGCGCCGGCCGGAGGAGAGCACGAAGTCGCCGAATGTCACGGAGCGCTCGCGGAGAAGGGCCGCGAGCGACTCCCCGGGGGTCACTCTCCGCTCCGCCGGAACAGCGACGAGAAGAAGCCGGTCTTCTTGCCGGGAGCGTCGTCGCTGGCGGCGGCGCAGAACGCGTTGGCGAACTCGCTCACCGTCTTCCACCGCTTGGAGAGATCCCGCTCGAGACCGGTCATCACCGCCGCCTCGATGGGGGGCGGGAACTTGAGACCCTTGACGGCTTCGTTGAGCGGAACCGGCGACTGGGTCAGCAGCTGCTGAAACAGCTCCCGGGGGCTCTTGCCGGGGAAGGGAAGCACCCCGGTCAGCAGATGGTAGGCGATGGTGGCGAGGCTGTAGACGTCGGCCTGTTCGCCGACCAGCTCGCCGGAGAGCGCTTCGGGTGCGACGTACTGGAGGGTGCCGACGAAGAAGCCGGCCCGGGTGAGCCGGTCGGCAGGGTTGTCCTCGGCGTCCCGGGCGATGCCGAAATCGAGGAGACGCGCGGTCTGCGTCTCGTGATCGTACATGATGTTCGCGGGCTTGAGATCGCGATGGATGATGCCGGCCCGGTGGGCCACTTCCAGCGCGGTGCCCAGCTGCTGGATGATCCGCGCGGCCACCGGCGGCGCCAGGCGGCCGGCCGCGGTCAGGAACGCGGCGAGCGGCTCTCCCTTGGCCCATTCGAGGGCCAGGTAGTACACCCCGTCGGACTCGCCGAAGTCGTAGGTCCGGATGATGTACTCGTGATTGATCCGGGCCCCGAATTCCGCCTCCCGCAGGAACCGTTTGACCGCCACCGGGTCCTGCGCCATGCGGGGGCGCAGCACCTTGATCGCCGCCTCACCGCGCTCCGGATGCTCGGCGCGGTACACGGTTGCGGTGCCACCCTCGCCCACATGCGAGAGGAGTTTGTATCCGGCCACGGTTCGGCCGACGAGATTATCTTGGCTCATGGGAGGCAGTCCAAACTACTGCCGGGCCGGGGCCCCGAGCAAGCGCCGCGTGCGTCTCTGGCCCCTCCCGGGCGTCTCCATTGCGTCTGCCAACCTCTTCCGCGACTCTCGCATGACGATCTCAGCTTCGCACTGGCGCCGTGCACCGGCCTGGCTTCTCGTGGCCGTGGCAGCCTGCGGCGGGTCGCGCCCCCCCGCGGGCGGGGTGATCCCCTCGACCGAGCAGACCCTCACCGATCTGTTCAATCTTCCTGCGCTGTATCAGCGGATGGGCCGGCTGGCCGCCAGCGGTCCGATGCCGTTCGTGGGCACCGTGGTGTTCGTGGCAGGGCGGGGGGACTCGACCATGGCGCGGGTCGGTCTCTCCTTCGAGAATCACGCCTTCGCGTTCCAGCGGGACGGGCGGGCCTTCTCGACCCGCTTCCGGGTCGAGTACGCGTTCACCCGCGCGGGAGGGACGCCGGTGCAGGCGGTGCGGGACGAGCTGATCCGGGTCGAATCGTTCGCGGAGACCCAGCGGAACGACGAGAGCGTGATCGTGGAGCAGGGATTCCTGCTGGCCCCGGGGAACTACACCCTCGCGGTGACGGTGCGCGATCCCGCCTCCAACGCCGCGTCGCGTGCCGAGCAGGCCGTCGAGGTGCCCGGCTTCAGCGGCTCCGGCCTCACCGCGCCCATCCTGGTATATCAGGCCCGGCCCCGGACCGCCATCGCGGATTCGCTCACCCTGGTGCTCAACCCCCGCGGCACCGTTGCCAACGGCGGCGGCGATTCGCTGGTCATGTACGTGGAGGCCTACCGGCTGAACGGGCCCACCCGGGTGCCGGTCGCGATGCGCGACGAGCGCGACAGCGTGGTCTATCAGGGCGAGGTGTCCTTTACCGGCGGACGGCCGATCGAGGCCCAGGTGGTTCGCCTGGCCTCCGATGCGCCGCCGCTGGGCCAGCTCGCGGTGGTGGTGGGGGAGGGGCCCTCGGCCCGGAAAGTGACCGCGCTGGTCTCCTTCTCCCGGAGCTGGGTGGTCACCAACTACGACAATCTCCTCGCACTGCTGCGCTACTTCCCCTGGGCCCCCGACCGGCTGAACGCGCTGCGCAACGGAAAGGCGGCCGACCGCCCCCGGCTCTGGCGGGAATTCTGGGCCGCCACCGATCCCCAGCCGCAGACCCCGGAAAACGAGGCGCTGGACCAGTATTTCACCCGCATCGCCATCGCGAACGAGCGGTTCAAGGACGAGGGCGGGGCAGGGTGGCGGACCGACCGCGGCGAGGTGTATGTGACGCTGGGCGAGCCGGACCAGACCCTGGAAAGTCCCCCCGGCAACGATCAGCGGATCGTGCAGTGGGTCTACAGCACCTATCGCGCGGTGATCACCTTCACCGGCCAGCTGGGCTTCTCCCGGCTCCGCATGACCCCCGCGTCGCGGGCGGAATTCTCGAGAGCCCGGGCGCAGGTGATGAGGCAGGTGCATTGACTGCGGTGAGAGGTGAGAAGTGAGAGGTGGGTTGTTACCTCTTACCTCTCACCTCTCACCTCTTACCTTTAGTGAATGCACGATCCCCCTCAAATCTTTCTTATTGACGGCCACGCCCTCATCTATCGCGCGTTCTACGCGCTGATCAGCCGCCCGCTCCGCACCAGCCGGGGTGAAAACACCTCGGCGGCGTGGGGGGTCGTCAATTTTCTGCTCCGGCTCCAGACCAAGTACCAGCCCGAGTACCTGGTCTGGGTGCTGGATGCCGGGAATTCCTTCCGCACCGCACGCTATCCCGAGTACAAATCCACCCGCCAGAAGCTCGGCGCCGAGCTGCAGGCCGACTTCGACACCGCCATCGAGCAGGTGAGCGCCCTGCTGGCGGCATTCCGGATTCCGGTGCTGGCGATCGAGGGGTACGAGGCGGACGACGTGATCGGGACCGTCGCCCGCCGGGAAGCCGAGGCCGGCCGGCAGGTGGTGATCGTCTCGGGCGACAAGGACTTCTACCAGCTGATCGGCCCCCGGGTCGCGCTGCTCAATCCGGGGCGGGGCGGCTCGGCCGGGGTGGAAGAGCATTGGGTGGACGAGCGCAACGCCGCCGAGCGGCTGGGGATTCCGCCCAGCCAGGTGGCGGACTACCTGGCGCTGGTGGGGGACAGCTCCGACAACGTGCCCGGGGTGCGCGGCATCGGGGAGAAGGGCGCGGTGCAGCTGCTCCAGGAATTCGGCGACCTGGAGACCATCCTGTCGCGCGCGGCCGAGGTGAAGGCCAAGCGGACCCGGGAAGCGCTGCAGCAATACCCCGAGGACGCCCGGCTCTCGCGCGAGCTGGTCACCATCAAGACCGACCTCGAGGTCACGCTCCCGCTGGAGCGGGCCGCGATGCAGGCGCCCGACACCGATGCGCTGGTGAAGATCCTCACCCAGCTCGAATTCCACAGCCTCGCCAAGCGCTATGCCGGCGCGGAGTCTTCCCCGGCG
>DATCXX010000009.1:0-8702 GCA_036565615.1 Gemmatimonadales bacterium
AGGCCCGCCGCTCCGAGCTGACCGCGCGGATTCAGGCGCTCCACAGCTACGACGTGCCGGAGATCATCACCCTCGCCATCGCCGAGGGGAACCCGGAGTATCTACGCTGGATTTGGGACGAGACTACCCCCATTCCCCCGGAGGCCCGATGAGCGACGCCACGCCTTCCCGCTGGGACGACTACCTCGACGTCTATGTCGCCCCCAGCCGGCTCTTCGAGCGCCGCAGCGACGGCAAGTTCGGTCATGCCATGCTGGTGTTCATCATCGCCGCGGCGGTGCTGTATTTCGCGACCCGCACCGCAATGGAACCGATCATGAACGCGGAGTTCGAGCGCGGCATGGCGGCCAACCCGAACCTGACGCCGGAACAGATGGAGGCGGGGAGGAAATTCGCCGGAATCGCCGGGGGAATCTTCGTCCTGGTCGGCACCCCGATCATGATGCTTCTCCTGGGTGGCATCATCTGGATCGTGTCGCGGGTCCTCGGAAAAGCCCTCAGCTATTCGCAAGGCGCCACCATCGCCACCTTCGCGATGTTCCCCCGCCTGGTGGAATCGGTGGTCAGCGCGGTGCAGGCCCTCCTGATGGATGAACAGAACTTGAACTCCCGCTACAAGGTGAGCCTCGGGCTGGGCCGGCTCTTCGATCGCGAAACGGCTAATCCCGTCGTGCTGGCCCTGCTGGGACGCATCGACCTCTTCACCATCTGGGTCACCGTCCTGATCGCGATCGGCATCAAAGTCATCGGCCGGGCCACCACCGGTCAGGCGGCGCTGGGCGCGGCGCTGGTGTGGCTGGTAGGGGCGATCCCGATGCTGCTTCAGGCCCTGCGCGGAGGATGAGATGACCGGCCCACGCAAAATTCTGGTGATCGCTGCGATTCTCGCCTTCGTTGCCTTTCTGGCGTGGAGCACGCTGTCTGCTCAGAAGGTGGAGTGTGACGTATGTGTCGAATTCGCGAATGGTCGGAATTGCGCCAGCGCCACGGCTGCGACCGAGGAGGAGGCGGCTCAAAGCGCGCAAACCACGGCCTGCGGCCCGCTTGCGAGCGGAATGACCGCGTCGATCGCGTGTGGAAACGCTCCTCCAGTAAGCCGCCAATGCCGAACCAGGTGACGGCATGACGTATGCATCAGAGGTCTTCCGACTCCCGCAGGAAGGGGATACGGTGAAGGTCGAACGGCAGCTGACAATCCGCGAGATGGACGAAGGTGAGGAGTTCAGCGCCTGGCTGAACGACTTGACCGAGCGGTACGAAGAGGGGGCCGCCGACGAGGCGATCGAGGAGCGCCACCTGGTACTCGCCGATGAAATCGGGGAGTGGATCGGGGGCCTTCGGTGGTCCCTTCGGGGCGGCGTGGCTCAGATCATCGACATCGGGGTGCTCCCCCGGGAGCGTCGCCAGGGACACGCCCACCGCCTCCTCGCTGCCTTCGAAGAGCGAGCCGTCGAGCAGGAAGCCCATCTGCTCGAGTTCTGGACCGACCACATCGGTGAAGAAGATCTGCTGGGCGCGCTCGGCTGGCGCCGCGTCACCCGCCGGGAAGGCTACATCGGTGGCCGGACCTGGTACCTCCTCGAGAAGCGCCTCGACTCCTGACCGCCTGGATTGATCTCGGAATCCGGATCATAGCGCTCGCCGCCTTCGGCGGTGCGCTCGTCGTTGCCGCAACCCACTGGGCGGTTCGGGCCCGCCGGCTTCGAGTTTCCTCCCCCTGGGCCAGATGGGTCCGCAGGTGGAGCGATCCCCTCCTCAAACCCTTCGAGCGGCGGGTGATCTCCTGGGGCGGCAATCCCCAGGACGCACCGCTCTGGCTGGCCGGCGCGGTCCTGCTCGCCGGGTTGGCGCTGATCCTGGTGGCGCGATGGCTGATGGGCACCGTGGTCGCGCTCGGCGCGATGCGCGGAGCGGGAAGCGGGGCCTGGCTGCGCTTCGCGATCTCGGGAGTGTTCTGGCTCTTCATGACCGCCATCCTGATCCGGGTGATCGGGTCCTGGCTGGGCGTGGGTCGCTATAACCGCTGGATGCGGCCGTTCTACAGCGCTACCGACTGGCTCATCGAGCCGATCCGCCGAAGACTCCCTCCCTTCGGACCGGTCGATGTCAGCCCCGTACTGGCCTACCTGCTCCTCCTGCTGCTCCGCGAAGCCATCCTGGGGGCGCTCGGCTGACACCGCTCGCTGCGGTGCCAGGCGGCGTTCAGCTCCAGCTGCATGTGCAGCCCGGAGCCTCGCGCACCGGCATTGCGGGCCTGCATGGAGACGCGCTCAAGATCCGGGTGACAGCGCCTCCAGCCGACGGGCGGGCCAATCGTGAGCTGCTCGACTACCTGGCCGAATGCCTCGGCGTGGCCCGGAACCGGATTGCGCTGGTCAAGGGCGAGAACGGCCGGCGGAAGACCGTCATCGTCCAGGGAATCGACCTCGAAGCGGCCCGGGAACTCCTGGGACTCGAGCCCGCTTCCTGAAGCACCGCGGCCCCGATCCAGGTTCGGATCGGGGCCGCTAGACACGCTGGGTCAACCGGGATCAGACGTCGCAGGTCTGGCCGCTACAGAGCGGAGTGCCGAGGGTGAGCGACGCGAGGTCCGATTCCACCCGCAGCGTGGGCGCCACAAAGGTTTTCTTCACATTCACTCCTGACTGTTGGGTAGGTGCCTGGGGGGCTGGATGACTCCGGCGCACGTTCCGTACCTTGACAGCTCAATCGTAAAGTCCTTTCTCTTTAGCACTTACAAAGCCAGCGCGGGAAACTGTTGATCGCCTGCGCGCTCTGGATGCCCCAGGCGATGCGCCGGAGCCACAAGGGAGGGCCCTGCGGATGATCCCGGCACTCTGCGTCCTGGCGCTGCTCGGTACTCCGCAACAGGACCCGCTCGACCCACTGTCGGCCGCTGAGATCACCGCGGCCCGGCAGGTACTGGAGCAATCGGGCCGGCTCACCGCCACCATGCGCTTCGCCAGCCTCACTCTGCGCGAGCCACCCAAGGACGCGGTGCTGACCCAGCGGGGTTCCCTCTCATTCGGCCGGACCGCCGAGGCGATTCTGTTCGACTGGGCCAGCAGCACTCCGGTCCGGGCCCACATGGACCTCCGCCGCGCCCGGCTGATTCGGTGGGACACTCTTCCTTCCCGCGAGCCGCCGATGCGAATCATGATTCGGCGGCGGCTCGAGGAAATTGTGCGGGGCGACCAACGCTGGATCTCCGCCCTGGCTCGCCGGGGCATCACCGATTCGTCGCTGGTGAGCCTCATTCCGGCCCTCCGGGAGTCCGCGCCCCTGCCCACGGAAAACGGCCATCGCGTGGTGCAGGCCCAGGGCTTCCACCAGGACGCGCTGCCGGCCGCGAGCGCGATCCGGGGAATTCGCCTCCGGGTGGACCTGACGGCTGGAGCGATCCTGGAGCTGAGCGAGTCCCGCTCCGCCATCACCCGGATCGACAGCGCACAGCAGAGTGGCCCCGCCATCGCCCCGCTGGCCGATCCCCCCGCTTCGCCGTCTTTCACGGTCACTGGAACCGAGATTCGCTGGCAGAACTGGCGGCTGCGCTATGGGGTTCATCCCCGGAGAGGCCTCGAGCTCTGGGATGTCCGGTGGATGGATGGAGCCCGGGCCCGGCCGGTGCTCTATCGGGCGTCGGTATCCGAGGCGATGGCCGCGTACGGCGATCCCGTTTATCCGGTCTGGTATCCGCGCGACGCCGGCAATGACGGACTGGGAAACGCCCAGATGAACTCCGCCGTCCCCCTGGCCGACGCGCCGGCCGGCGCGGTGTACACCGACGCGGTCATGGCCGATGACTTCGGGCGGCCGGTGCCGGTCCCCCGCGCCGTCGCGATCTACCAGCGCGACGGCGGACTGCTCTGGCGCCATTCCCGGAGCGCACGCCGGGCCCGCCAGCTCGTCCTCACCAGTCACGCCACCATCGACAACTACGACTTTACCTTCAACTGGATCTTCGGAGAAGATGGTGCGATCGACGCCGAGGTCCATCTCACCGGCATGATGCTGGTGTATCCGGCCGGACGGGAGGGCCCTCTCCCGGCCGGCCACTCGGCATCGAGCCACCTGGTAGCGCCCGGGATCGTCGCACCCAGTCACCAGCACTTCTTCTCCTACCGCCTCGATCTCGACGTAGATGGCGCCGGACCGAACCTCGCCGTCGAGCAGAACACCCGGGCCCTGCCCCGGAGCCGCCGCCGCAACCCCGAGGGGCTCTGGTTCGCCATGGAGGACCAACCCCTCCCGACCGAAGCCGCGGCGATTCGCGGACCTGATCCGGCGGCGAACCGGAGCTGGCGCGTGCTGAACCCCGCACGGACCAATCGTCTCGGGGAAGCGGTCGGCTACGCCCTGGTTCCCGGCGTCACGGCGCTTCCCTTTGCCGCCTCCGGCTCGCCGGTCGGCCGCACCGGCGGCTTCGTCACCGCTCAGCTCTTCATCACCCCATACCACCGCGATGAGATGTATGCCGCCGGTGAATTCCAGAATTTCGGGCTCCAGGACGAGGGACTGCTGCGCTGGACCCGGGGCAATCGCAGTCTCCGGGATGCCGATCTGGTGCTCTGGTACACCCTGGGGGTCACCCATATCCCCCGGCCGGAGGAATTTCCCGTCATGCCGGCGAGCCGGGCCGGCTTCCGGCTGATGCCTTCCGGCTTTTTCGACGCGAGCCCGGTGTGGCCCTGAACCAGGCCGCGGGGCCGGGACCACTGGAGCGGGTTTTGCACCGCTCCGCCCCCATGCCAGCCATCACCGGCGTCTCATCGAATCACCCCGAGCTCCTGGCCGCCGTATCTGGCTGGCTCCTCCAATCGCACATGCCGCTTCCCCGAGGTCTCGACCTCCGGGTGGATGTCGTGGATGAGGTGCCCCGGTTCGAGGATGACCGTGAGATCTTTCCCCAGGGCGAGGTGGACATCCGCGCCGGGGAGCCGCTGGGCTGGGTCCACCTGACCTGGCGCCGGGCGCCGGCGGTTGCCCGGATCGGGGCCACCACCCCGCACGCGCAGGTGTTTCTGAGTCGGGAGGCCGCCGCAGATTTGGACCTGCTGCTGCGCAGCTTTCTGCTGGTGACGCTGATCTTCCTCTGGAAGCGAGACGGCCGGTACCACGTGCACGCCGGAACCGGCATCGACACCAGAGGCCGGGGGTGGATGCTGATCGGCAATTCCAACTCGGGAAAGTCCACCACCACCGCGCTGCTGGCGGCGCGCGGCTGGCAGGTCGGCACCGACGACATCGCCTTCCTGGTCGACGCGGGCGACCGCACCGGCGTGATGGGATTCCGGTCGCCCATCGCGCTCCGGTCGGGAGGCTACGATCTGCTCGGCAAGGAGGGAGGACTTCCGCTCGGCGCCCGGCGGAAGACCGGCTTCTGGCCGGAGGAGCTGGGCTCGAGCTGGGTGCAGACCATCGAGCCGGAGATCGTGGTGTTTACCTCCGTGGGCGGGGATCGGACCACGCTGACTCCCGCGGCGCCGGCGGAAGTGCTCCACGCCTTGCTGCGCTGGTCACTCTGGGTGATGTTCGAGCCTACGGCGGCGCAGGAGCACCTCGACCTCCTCTCCCGTCTGGGACGCCAGGCGAAGTGCTACCACGCGACTCTCGCTCCCGATCTTTTTGGGGCCCCCGGCGCCCTCGAGGACTTTCTGCCATGAACGAGCCCTCCTACCGTCGGCACCCGGACCTCCGGCTCACCTCGCTGGAAGGCGAGGGCGTCGTGCTTCACCTCCGGGAGCGCCGCTATTTCAGCGTGAGCGAGACGGGGCTGGTCCTGCTCGAGGCGCTGAAGGAGGCCCGCAGCTTCGATGAGTTGGTCGAGGGCCTGCTGTCCGACTACGACGTGGATCGCGAGACCGCGGTCGCGACCACCCGCGCGTTTCTCGATCAATGCCTCGCTTCCGCCGTCGTGATGGAAATCGGGGAATGATCCGCCGGCTGACCCCGCGGTGGCGGCTTCGGGCCACCCTCGCGGCGGTGGTCTTGCCCCCCCTGGTCCACCTGGCTTCGCTGGAGCGGATTACCGGCTGGATCGAAGCCCGCCCCCACCCGGCTGAACCGGACCCCACGGTGGACGACGCCGCGCTCGCGGAATGGGTGGACCGGGTGCTCACCCGGCTGCCGCCGCCCTGGCGGAGAACCTGCCTCAAGCGAGCGCTGGCGCTGCACTATCTGCTGCACCGCGCCGGGCGCCCGGCCAGTCTGGTCCTCGGCGTCCGCCGCGATGAGCACGATGCTCTCGCCGCCCATGCGTGGCTGGCCCACGACGGCACCCCCTACCTCGAGTCCGGTGCCGACCAGGTCGCCACGTATCAGGTGCTCACCGCCTTTCCTTCCTCGAGGGGAACCTCCTGACTGCGGCGCTGGTCCGGACCCTGATCGACACCCTTCGACTGGGCGAGGACCCCTCGCCGGCGCTGGGCCCACGATGGTCCCGAGCGGGGATGGCCGAGCTCCTTCCGCTGGTGGCCTATGAAGGCGCCGCCATCTGGCTGTTCCGCCGGTTGCGGGCGCTGCGGATCTTCGAGACCCTTCCGACGGGATTTCGGGAGCAGCTCAAGGCCCAGGCCTTCGCCGCGGCGATGCGAAGCCTGCGGGTCGAAGAGGAGGCCCTGGCGACCCTCCGGCTCCTCGCAGCGGCCGGGGTCCCGGTTGTGCTGATCAAGGGGATCGCGCGTCGCGCGCTCGCGCCCCAGTTCCCGTATCTCGACGCCCGGATCACCAACGATGTGGACCTCCTGCTCCCGGTCGACCGCATTCAGGAGGGGTACGCCCTGCTGGTCGGCCAGGGGTACGAACAGACCGATCCCGATGATGCCAAGCGGCGCGACCACCACCACCTCCCCGGACTCTGGAACCAGCGCCGGATCGCCGTCGAGCTGCATGCAACCACGTCCTCGCGGATTTCTCCCGACACGGCGTGGTCCCGAGCCACCGAGGGCGGCCGGGAGCTCGAATGGGGCAACCTGCGGGTCAGGGTGCCCGCGCCGACCGAGATCGCCTGGGCCGCCGCCACCCACGCGATCAACGACATGATCGTTCAGGGCCACCGCCTGCAGCACTTTCTCGAGGTGGCGGCGCTGGCGCACTCCCGCCCCGGGCTCGACTGGAACCTGCTGCTGCGGCGAACCGGCGAGTCCGAGACCTTCGACGAGGAGAGCGGCATTCCTTATCCCGCTGCGATTGCCCGCCAGTGGCTGCAGGGTTCGTTGCAGCTGGTCTCTCCGGCGCTCCGGCCCGCCGAGCTGCCCCCGCCCGCCCTCGATCTCGAGTCGCTGCTGGGCTGGAGACTCGCCATCCTGGGGACCCGAAAAACCCTGGGACGGCCGTTGAGCGAGCGCCTGCTCGAGGAAGGGGTCCGCCAGCTGATCGGCGTCGATCCCCAGCGGGCCCCGCCGGGGACTCCTCCCGTTTACCGGCTCCGCCGCCGCCTCGCGGGCAGAATGAGCCGGATGGCGTACCGGGCGTGGCGGGTGATTTGGAGTGGGCAGTAGGCACTGGGCAATAGGCAATAGTCTCATTGCCCATTGCCCAGTGCCCATTGCCCTGTCCCAGACAATGGCACTCACTTACATTGAATGGACCGGGACAACTGTTCGTGGCGATTTGCGCTGATTGCGGCCACGTTAAATAATCGCTAAAACGCTGCCCGGGGCCGTTTTAGCCTCGGGATTCCGTTTTTTCGGGAGACGCTTCGACCCCATGCCCCGGCCCCCGGACATCGCCGCACGGACCGACCGGCTCGCCCGCCTCGAGGCGCTGCTCCAGGAGCGCATTCTGGTGATCGACGGGGCCATGGGGACCATGATCCAGTCCCATCGGCTGAGCGAGGCGGACTATCGCGGGACCCGGTTCGCCGACTGGCCGGTAGACCTCCGGGGCAACAACGACCTGCTGTCGATGACCCAGCCCGACATCATCCGCGGGATTCACACCGAGTATCTCGCCGCGGGTGCCGACATCATCGAAACCAATTCGTTCAACTCTACTGCCATATCCATGGCGGACTACCGGATGGAGGGCCTGGCCGCCGAGCTGAATCGCGCCGCGGCACAGGTGGCGCGCGAGGCCGCCGATGCTTTCGAGCGGGCCGATCCGACCCGTCCCCGCTACGTGGCCGGAGTGCTCGGCCCCACCAGCCGCACCGCCTCCATCTCGCCCGACGTGAACGACCCCGGCTACCGCAACGTCACCTTCGAGCAGCTGGTGGCGGCCTACACCGAAGCCACCGGAGCGCTGGTCGAATCCGGGGTGGATCTCCTCCTGGTGGAGACCATCTTCGACACCCTGAATGCCAAGGCAGCCCTCTTCGCCATCGACGCCTGGCAGGAGGAGCACGGGGTGCGCCTCCCGGTGATGATCTCCGGCACCATCACCGACCAGAGCGGGAGAACCCTGTCGGGCCAGACCACCGAGGCCTTCTGGCATTCGGTGATGCACGCCCGCCCCCTTTCGGTGGGCCTCAACTGCGCCCTGGGCGCCCGGGCTCTCCGGCCCTATGTCCAGGAGCTTGCCCGGGTAGCCCCGGTCTATCTGAGCTGCCATCCCAACGCGGGACTCCCCAACGAATTCGGCGGATACGATGAAACGCCCGAGGTGACCTCGGGGGTGCTCCGGGAATTCGCCGAGCACGGCTTTCTCAACATCGTGGGGGGCTGCTGCGGGACCACCCCGGCCCATATCCGCGCCATCGCCGA
>DATCXX010000015.1:0-3622 GCA_036565615.1 Gemmatimonadales bacterium
CCCGCCGCGGCTTCCTGGCCCGGCTGGCCGGCGCCGCCGCCGCCCTCACGGCGGGTGCCTCCCTCCCCGCGGGCACCCTGGCCGCGCAGGGATCGGCGCACGATCGCTGGCTGACCGGACTCAAGGGCGCCCATCGCTGCCTGTTCGATTTCCCCGGACACGGCGGCGGACTTCCCCTGATCCACATTTACAACTACGTCAATACCTACCGGGCTGCCTACGGCGAGCCCGGCAGCAGCGTGAATGCGATCGGGACCTTCTACGGCGCCCCGGGCGATGCCGCCAGCATCCCGCTGGCGTGGAATGACCTCGTGTGGGAGAAGTACAAGATCGGGGAGCTGCTCAAGCTGGTCGATCCGGCCACCAAGCAGCCCAGCACCCGCAACATGTTCTTTCGTCCCCGCTCCGGGGACCCGGTGCTCTTCGGGGGGGCCTTCGCGGTGGCGGGGATCGAGAGCCTGCAGCGGATGGGCACCACCTTCCTGATGTGCAACAACGCGTTTCAGTCCTGGATGGCGTTTCTCTCCGGGAGCGGCACCAAGGGGAATCCCGCCGGGATCGAGCGCGAAATCCGGGCGAACCTGCTGCCCGGCGTGGTGACGGTGCCGGCGATGGTGATTGCGATCGAGAAGGCGCAGGGTGCCGGGGTGGCGTACAACCGGCAGTGAGCGGTGAGCCGTGCGCGGTGAACGGGAACTGCGACTCACCCCTTCTTCCATCGCTCGATGTCCCGACGGTCTTTCTTCGAGGGTCGGCCCCGGCTCTCGCCTCCATGGAGCTGTGCGGCGAGGCGGTGCTGCTCGGCCAGCCGCTCTCGCGCCGCCAGGCTCTCGGGGTCCTCCAGGAAAAGCTCCGCCGCCACGGCGGCGCTGCCCCGCTTCTGGGCGACCGCGCGCACGGTGATTCGGTGCTCGTAGGGACCGAGCCGGACCCTGATCCGGTCGCCGGGCTTGATGGTGCGGGAGCGCTTCGGCTTCTCTCCGTTGACCTCGACCTTGCCGCCTTCGACCGCCTCCGCGGCCTGGGACCGCGTCTTGAAGAAGCGCGCCGCCCAGAGCCACTTGTCGAGCCGCGTCGCTGAGTCGGATTCCATGAGCGTGAGAGGTGAGAGGTGAGGGGTGAGAGGTGGCTGACGGCTGACGGCTCATGCAGATGGCTGTCGGCTCAGATTAACTTACTCTCCTCGCGTGCCAAATATGCCGGCTCCTTCTTCCTCCGCCGTTCCCGACGGCTCGATCCCGCCCCACGCGGGTGAGCGCCGCTTCGGTCCGCCGGAGCAGCGCAGCTTTCTCAGGGTCCTCTACATCGGTCGGGCGGTGCTCGCGGCCATCGTGCTGGTGCGGGCCGCGCTGGTCCGGCTGGAGTCGCCGGAAATCGCCTGGACCGCGATGCTGGTGGTGCTGCTCGCCTATGCGGTGACCGGGTACGGGATCTACGCCACCTTCGTGCGGCGGAGCCGGGGGCCGCTGGGGTTTCTGCAGACCCAGGCGGCGATGGATCTCCTCCTGGTAACCACCCTGGTGCACTTCGAGGGACCGCAGCAAAGCGGCTGGGCCGCGCTCTACGTTCTGGTGATCGCGGTATACGCGCTGATCATGCCGCTGCGCTCCGGGATCGTGACCGCGCTGCTGGGCGCGGCGATGTTCCTGGCCGATGCCTACTTCGGCCATCCGGGTCCCCCGGGGGGGTGGCTCTGGGGGCAGGTCGCGGTCTTCACCGTGGTGTTCGTGGTGGTCGCGGTGCTGGGGCAGCGGCTGCGCACCGCCTCGGTCGAGCAGACCGAGCTGGCCAGCGAGCTGCGCCGGGTGCGGCTCGAGGCCGACGAGATTCTTCGCAACATCCGCTCCGGGGTGATCACCGTGGACGGCCAGGGCCATCTGGCCTTCATGAACCTGGCGGCCGAGCATCTGCTCGGGTTGTCGGCGGTCGAGCACGTGGGCCTGCCGGTGCTGGATGCGCTGGAAGCCAGGGCGCCGGAGCTCTGGGCGGCCATCGTGCTGGGGATCGAGAAGGGCCGCCGGGTCAACCGGGCCGAGGGCACCGCCCGGCGGGCGGACGGGCGCGAGGTGCCGATCGGGCTCTCGACCACGACCTTCGAGCGGCCCTCGGAACGGCTGCCCAGCGTCACCGCGATCTTCACCGACATCTCCGACCTGCAGCAGCTCCAGAACCTGCACGTGCGGGCGGAGCGGCTGGAGGCGGTGGCGGCGCTCTCGGCGTCGCTGGCCCACGAGATCCGCAACCCGCTGGCCTCCATTCGCAGCTCGGTGGAGCAGCTGTCCCGGAGCAGCCATGATGATCCCGACGACCGGGTGCTGGCCCAGCTCATCGTGCGGGAGAGCGACCGGCTGAGCCGGTTGCTGGGCGAGTTCCTCGATTTTTCCCGGGTGCGGGCCAGTCATTTCGTGATGGTCGATCTCACCGCGGTGGTGCGGGGGGCGGCCCAGCTCATCCGCGAGCATCCCGACACCGGCCCCGGGGTGGACATCGTGGTGCAGGGCGCCCCGTTCATGGTCGAGGCCGATGAGGATCTGCTGCACCGGATCGTGACCAACCTGCTGCTCAACGCGGCCCAGGCGATGAACGGGGCCGGGCGGATCGAGGCGATCGTGGACGTTCCCGGCACCGGCGAGCTGCCGCGGGGCAGCGAGTTCGAGCATCCGGTGCGGCTCCGGGTGCGGGACGACGGGCCGGGGATCGACCCCGAGCTCCAGGTGCGGCTGTTTCAGCCGTTCGTGAGCGGGCGCCCCGGCGGAAGCGGTCTCGGACTTGCCATCGTGGAGCGCGCCGTCGCGGCCCACCGCGGTCTGGTGATGCTCGACTCTGCCCCGGGCGTGGGGACCACGTTTACCATTCTCCTGCACGCCAAATGGCCTTCGGAGGACGTCGCATGACCCAGCAGCCCTCGATCCTGGTGGTGGACGACGAGTCGGGCATTCTCGATACCCTGCGGATCCTGCTGCGCAAGGAAGGCTTCGAGGTCACCACGGCCCAGGGGGGGAAGGCGGGGCTCGACCAGATCCGCTCCGGCAATCACGACATCGTCCTGACCGACGTGCGGATGCCGCAGGTGACCGGGCTCGACATCCTCCAGGCGGCCAAGGAGCAGGACACCATGACGCCGGTGATCCTGATGACGGCGCAGGCCTCGCTCCAGACCGCGGTGGCGGCGGTCAACGCGGGGGCTTTCTACTACATCCAGAAGCCGTTTTCCAACGACGAGCTGCTGGCCATTCTCCGGCGGGCCTGCGAATTTCGCCAGATCCGGGTGGAGAACCGGCAGCTCAAGCAGGACATCCGGCGGAAGGACCGGGGTACGGTCGCCCGGCCGATCGGCAAGTCGCGCCGGTTCATGGACGTGCTCAAGCTCGCCGAAGTGGTCGCGCCCACCGACTCCACCGTGCTGATCCAGGGCGAGAGCGGCACCGGCAAGGAAGTGATCGCCCGCTACATCCACAACCCCTCCAACCGGGCGGAGGGGCCCTTCCTCTCCATCAACTGCGGCGCGCTGCCGGAGAACCTGCTGGAGAGCGAGCTGTTCGGGCACGTGAAGGGCTCCTTCACCGGCGCGGTCCGGGACAAGCAGGGACTGTTCGCCGCGGCGCGGGGCGGCACCTTTTTC
>DATCXX010000140.1:0-2371 GCA_036565615.1 Gemmatimonadales bacterium
GGTGGCGGATGAGCTCCGGCTCACCGCCACCGAAATGAAGCCGCTCCGGGACGCCGGCATCACCGCCGTCCTGGTGGCGCCCACCCGCGGACTGTTCCGCGGCCTGTCGGCGCTGGTGCCGCTCCGGGACGACGCCGGCGCCGGGACGGTGATCCGGAGCCAGGTCGCCGAACACATCGGATACCAGGGGATGCAGGGCGAATACCCCGGCACCCTGCTCGGAGTCATCGCCTATCAGCGGCAGGCGCTCTACGACGCCCAGCGACAGGGGGTGCTCCAGGACCGCTACCGGACCAATCCGCGGGGGATCGAGCGCCCCGAGAACGACCCCGGCCTCGATGCCCTGGTGCCGGTAGTCCGGGGCCAGATTCCCGCCTTCATCGAGGCGGGCAACGAGAACGAGATCCGCCGCGCGGTCCGACTGGCCCGGGAGTTCAACCTGAAAGCCACCATCGTCGGGGCCACCGAAGGGTGGCAGGCGCTCGATGCGCTGGCGGGGAGGTCCGCGGTGGTCTCGGTGAATTTTCCCCAGCCCACCGCGGTCACCGGCTGGTCGTACCGGCTGAGCCAGCGGCGGATGCCGGGCGACAGCGCGGTGGCCGCGCGCCAGGCGCAACGGATCATCGAAGGCAACGCGGCGGCCCTCCACAAGGCGGGGGTGAAGTTTGCGCTCGCGTCGGGCGGCAGCCGGGAGTTCCTCCCCAACGTGCGCAAGGCGGTGGCGGCGGGCCTGCCCGCTTCCGTCGCCCTCGAGGCCCTCACCATTCGTCCGGCCGAGCTGGCCGGCGCGGGGGAGATGCTGGGCAGTATCGAGGCCGGCAAGATCGCCAACCTGGTGGTCTCCAGCACCGATCTGCTGAGCGATTCGGCCCGGGTCAGCGCGGTCTTCGTGGACGGGATCCGCTATCCGGTCACCCCGCCGCCGGCTCCCCGTGCCGGAGGCAACACCGCCGGGGGCGCGGCGCCCGCGGCCCAGATCGGCGGCGGCTGGACCATGACCCTCACCTCGCCGCAGGGTCCGCTCGACATCACCATGACTCTCGCCCAGACCGGCGGGTCGTTCACCGGGACCATGACCAGCTCGGTGGGCACCCAGGAGATCAGCGACGGCCAGGTCAACGGCCGAACCGTGACCTGGACCGCGACGATCCAGATCGGCGGCCAGTCCATCACGCTGAATTACCGGGGCGAGGTCGAAGGCACCCGGATGACCGGTACCGCCGACCTGGGCAGCTTCGGCAGCGCCACCTTTACCGCGGAGCGGAAGCCATGATGCGAATTGCGCTCTTTGCCCTGCCGCTCGCGGGCGCGCTCGCCGCCCAGACACCGGCGGCGCAGGACACCACCCGGCGGGCCACCCTGCCGGTGCTCAAGGTGGATATCCCTCCGGCGGGCACCCTGGTCGCCATCACCAATGCCACGGTGCTCACCGCGAGCCACGGCACCATCGAGAACGGCACGGTGCTGATCCGGAACGGGAAGATCGCCGCGATCGGCAAGGGCATCGCCGTACCCGCCGGGGCCCAGATCATCGACGGGAACGGCAAGTACGTCATGCCGGGCATCATCGACGCCCACTCCCATAGCGCCAGCGAAGGGATCAACGAGGGCAGCCTCTCCAACACCGCGATGGTGCGGATCGAGGACGTGCTGCGGGAGGACGCCATCGGGATCTACCGCTCCCTGGCCGGCGGGGTCACCACCCTCAACATCCTGCACGGCTCGGCCAACACCATCGGCGGACAGAACGCGGTGGTCAAGCTCCGCTGGGGGCTCCCGGTGGATTCGCTGCTTTTTGCCGGGGCACCCCCCGGCATCAAGTTCGCGCTGGGCGAGAACGTCCGGCGCACCAATGTCCCCCAGATTCCCGGCCGGGCCCAGCGCTACCCCCGCACCCGGATGGGCCAGGAGGAATTGCTGCGCGAGGTGTTCACCCGGGCGAAGGAGTATCAGGCGGAGTGGAAGGCATATGAAGACGCAAAGGCGCAACGACGCAAAGACGCAAAGACGGCCGAGCCGCTGCCGCCCAAGCGGGACCTCCAGCTCGACGCGCTGGTCGAGATCCTCGAGGGCAAGCGGCTGGTGCATGCCCACTCCTACCGCGCCGACGAAATCCTGATGCTGCTGCGCGTCGCCGACGAGTTCGGCTTCAAGATCGCGACGCTGCAGCACGTGCTCGAGGGCTACAAGGTCGCGAAGGAAATCGCCGCGCACGGCGCCGGCGCGTCCACGTTCGCCGACTGGTGGGGCTACAAGGTCGAAGCGATCGACGCCGTCCCCTATAACGCCGCGCTGATGACGCGCAAAGGCGTGCTGGCCTCGGTCAATTCCGACGATGCGGAGCTGGCGCGGCATCTGAATACGGAAGCGG
>DATCXX010000020.1:0-9357 GCA_036565615.1 Gemmatimonadales bacterium
CGCCGCCCCAGCTGCTGCCCACCTACGCCATCATCAGCCACGGACTGTGGCAGCGCAGGTTCGGCGGCGGGGCGGACGTCGTGGGCCAGCGTCTCCAGCTCGGCAACCAGAGCGCCGAAATCATCGGGGTGCTGGAACCCGGGTTCGAGGTGCTCTTTCCCGCCTCGGTCAACGTGGAGCGACGGCCCGACATCTACACCGCCCTGCGGATCGACCTCGAAAACGCCTCCCGGATCAACGTGTTCCTCCGCACCGTGGGCCGGCTCAAGCCGGGGGTGACCATCGATCAGGCCCAGTCCCAGATCAACACCCTGGTCGCCGACCTCCGGCGCCGCTTCCCGATCAAGGAAACCGCCGGGCTTCGCTGGCGAGTCGAGCCGATGCACGGCGATCTGACCGCCGACGTGCGGCCGACGATCCTGGCCCTCATGGGCGCGGTGATCTTCGTGCTGCTGATCGCCTGCGCCAACGTGGCGAATCTCCTGCTGGTGCGTGCCTCGGTGCGGGAGCGGGAGCTGGCGGTCCGTTCGGCGCTGGGGGGAAGCCGGGGCACCCTCATTCGGCAGATGCTGGTGGAAAGCGTCACCATCGCGGGACTCGGGGCGCTGATCGGCCTCGGGCTCGCCTGGGCCGGCATCCGCCTCCTCCTCTCCATCGGGCCGGACAACCTGCCCCGGCTCGATTACGTCGCGCTGAATCCCCAGGTGCTCGGCTTTACCGCGCTGGCCAGCCTGGCCGCCGCCGTGTTCTTCGGGCTGGTGCCCGCGATCCGGGCCTCCCGGGTGGACGTCGCCGACATTCTGCGGACCGGCGGGCGCAACTCCGGACTGGCGGCAGGCAGGACGCTCCGGAACGCGGTCGTCGCCGCGGAGGTGGCGCTGGCGTTCGTGCTGCTGGTGGGCTCGGGACTCATGATCCGGAGCTTCGTCGCGATTCACCGCGCCGACCCGGGGTACGACCCCCGGGGCGTGTTCACCTTCTTCCTTCCCAACCTGGGCCGCCCCACGCCGGAGGCGCGGGCCGCCTTCGTCCAGCAGCTCGGCGAGCGGTTGTCGGGGCTGCCCGGGGTCACCGCGGTCTCGTCTGCGGGGCCGCTGCCGCTGGACGGCCAGACCTCCAATGTGCGCTGGGGCACCGAAGCGGCCCGCGCCGACCCCAGTCTCTTTCAGCAGGCCAACCTGCACGTGGTGCAGCCGGGGTACTTCGAAGCGATGAAAACCCGGCTGGTGGAGGGACGCACCTTCGCCCAGGGCGACAACGTGCCCGGACAGCATCTGGTCGTGGTGGACATCCGGCTGGCCCGGAAGGCGTTTCCCGGTCAATCGGCGCTGGGGAAGCAGATCCTGATGCGGACCGGCGGCCCGGAGCCGGAGCTGTTCCAGATCATCGGCGTCGTGGGCCATCAGCGCCATGAAACCCTGGCCGCCGACGGGCGGGAGGCGGTGTTCCTTCCCGACGCCTTCTTCGGCTTCGGCGCCACCGGGCGGTGGATCGTGCGCACCTCGGGGGACCCCGTCGCCCTGGCCCAGCCGGTCCGCGCCGCCATCCGGGAAATCGATCGCTCGCTCGCGGTGACCGATCTGCAGCCGATGCAGGCGATGGTGGACCGGGCCCGGGCGCCGACCCGCTTCGCGCTGGTGCTCATCGGCATCTTCGCCACCATCGCGGTGGTGCTGGCCGCGGTGGGGCTCTACGGCGTGCTCTCGACCACGGTGCGGCAGCGCACCTCGGAAATCGGGGTCCGGATGGCGTTCGGCGCCGACCGCGGAACCATCCTGCGGCTCATCGTGGGACAGGGCCTCAAGCTCAGCGTCGTGGGGGTGGTGCTCGGCGTCATCGCCGCCGTGGGGCTCACCCGGATCATGCGCTCGATGCTGGTGGGAGTGGGTGCCACCGATCCGCTGACCTTTGCGACGATGACCGTGCTGTTCCTCGCCCTCGCCACCGTGGCCTGCTGGGTCCCGGCCCGGCGGGCGGCACGCCTGGATCCGAATGAAGCGTTGAGAGACGAGTAGGACGCGAAGGATGCGAAGGGCGCGAAGGACGCGCCCTCGCTTTGCGTCTTTGCGTCTTTGCGTCTTTAGTTCGTCATGTCCCTCCCCCGCCGAGACTTCCTCGCCCTCTCGCTCAACGCGTCCGGTCTCCTCGCGCTCCGGGGCCTGACCGCTCCGAAGCAGGAGCCGGAGTACGAGATGGTGGTCACCCGGAACCGCATGGTTCCGATGCGCGACGGGATCCGGCTGGCGACCGACATCTATCGCCCCGCCCGGAACGGGGTCGCGGTCGGGGAGCGGTTTCCCGTCATCCTGGAGCGAACCCCCTACGACAAGACCGCGGACAGCCGCTCGGAGCGCACCCCGGACGTGGCCCGACCGAAGAGCCGGGCCGAGGTGGCCGCGTTCTTCGTGCGGCGGGGATACGTCGTCGTCTACCAGGATTGCCGGGGCCGCTATGCCTCCGAGGGCGAGTTCGTCAAATACCTGAGCGATGGCGACGACGGGTACGACACCTGCGCCTGGATGCTGGCCCAGCCCTGGTGCAACGGGCGGATCGGCACCATGGGTCTCTCCTATGCCGCACATACCCAGGGTGCGCTGGGAAGCGCCGGGGCACCGGGAGTGGCCGCCATGTTCCTCGACTCCGGCGGCTTCGCGAATGCGTACCAGGGCGGTATCCGCCAGGGCGGAGCCTTCGAGCTCAAGCAGGCGACCTGGGCGTTCAGCCAGGCGCTGGAGAGTCCCGAGATCGAGGCCGACCCCAAGCGGCAGGCGGCGATGAAAGCGATCGACATCCGGGCCTGGTTTGGCCGGATGCCCTGGCGCCGGGGTGATTCCCCGGTCTCCCTGGCTCCCGAGTACGAAGATTACTTGTTCGACCAGTGGGAACACGGCGAGTTCGACGGCTTCTGGAAACAGCTCGGCATCTATGCCCAGGGCTTCTACGACCGCTTCCCCGATGCCGCGATGGTGCACATGTCGTCGTGGTACGATCCCTATCCCCGGACCGCGACCGAGAACTACCTCGGCCTGTCCCGGCGGAAGCGGAGTCCGGTGCGGCTCATCCTGGGTCCCTGGACCCACGGTGACCGGCAGCTCAGCTGGGCCGGCGACGTGGACTTCGGGCCTCGCGCCCCGCTCGACGGCAACCTGGCCACCGATTTCCTCACCCTGCGCCTGCGCTGGTTCGATCGCTGGCTCCGGGGAATCGAGAACGGCGTGGAGCAGGAGCCGGCGGTCCGACTCTTCGTCATGGGGGGAGGAACCGGACGGAAGAATGCTGCCGGACGGCTCGAGCATGGCGGGTCATGGCGGGCAGAGCCTGACTGGCCGCTGCCCGACACCCGGTGGACTCCCTTCTATTTCCACCGGAGCGGTCTCCTGGCCCCGGCGGTGCCCGAGGAGTCTTCCGGCTACCGCGAATACGTCTACGACCCCGGAGCGCCGGTGCCGACCATCGGCGGCACCGTCACCTCGGGTCAGCCGGTGATGGTGGGCGGGGCCTTCGATCAGCGGGAAGGCCCCCGCTTCTTCGGTTCCCGGGAGCCTTACCGGCCCCTGGCCGAGCGCGCCGACGTGCTGGTCTTCGAGACGCCGCCGCTGGAAGCGGACGTCGAAGTCACCGGTCCGGTCGTGGTGAATCTCTGGGTGTCCTCCAGCGCTCCCGATACCGACTTCACCGCCAAACTGATCGATCACTACCCCCCGAGTGCCGACTATCCCTCGGGATTTGCCATGAACCTGACCGACGGCATTCTCCGGGCGCGCTATCGCGCTTCCTGGGAACGGCCCGAGCTGATGGTCCCGGGAGCGGTGTACCAGCTCCGCATCGAGGCCTTTCCCACCAGCAACCGCTTCGTGCGGGGACACCGGATCCGGGTCGACATCTCCAGCAGCAACTTTCCCCACTTCGACGCCAATCCGAACACCGGGGAACCCGAAGGGCGCTCCCGCTCGCGACGGACCGCCACCAACCGGATCTACCTCGAGGCGGGGCGCCCTTCGCACGTGGTGCTGCCGATCATCCCGGCGCGCCCGGTCCCATCGTGATCCTTCGTGCGGCCCGCGCCTGGGTCAGGAACCGGCGCGACCGCTACTACCCACGGGGTCTGCCGATCGCCGGGCCGGATGTCGCCTGGCTCTCGGCCTGGTTCGACCCCGGGCTCCTGGCCCGGGTCCGGGTGTGCCGGGCCAGGCTCCCGGTCCCGCGCTTTACCGGCATCACCTACGGCGACACCATCCTCATCGACCCGGGAGCGCCCCGGTCCGGCCATCCCTGGCGCCGTCTGCTCTTCCACGAGCTGGTGCACGTGGTGCAATACGAGGTGCTCGGGCTCGATGGGTTCGTCAACCGTTATCTGCGGGGGTGGGCCGCCGCGGGATATCAGTACCGCGCCAATGCCCTGGAGGAGGACGCCTATGCGATCGAGGCGATGTTCACCGCCGAGCCGGCGCGGCCCTTCCCGGTGCGCGACGAGGTCGAGCGGCGGCTGGCGCCGGAAGGTCACCTCGCCTGAGTCATCCAGGTCCGGCCGAAGCCATCCCGCACCTCGACCTTGATCTCCCGGGCCCCGGGGGAAACCGGGGCGTAGAACAGGTGTGCGGTGGGAACCGGATCCACCCATCCGCGGCGCGCCGGCAGCTCGGGACCGGTCATGGTCCGCACCGCGGCGGGATCGAGACCGTTCCGGCGCGCCATGGCACCCCTCCGGTCCCCGTCCTCGTACCAGACCACTCGCCAGGAGGGATCCCAGTCCCAGACGTTGGCGACCAGCTCCTGGGGCGCGGCGGGATCGCTGCCGACCGGATACACCTTGGCCATCGCGTCGGCCGGATGTCCTGTCGCCTTGTACCGCCACTGCAATTCCTCTCCCCGGGCCTCGAAGACACCGTAGCCGTTGGGCGATCCGTCATAGCAGAGGTCTCCGGTCCACCAGCCGCCGCACACCGCGCCCAGGGTGTGCTCCACGACCTTGTCGTGCAGCCGGTGCTCGCACTCGTGGGTATGCCCCGAGACCAGGTGGCTTCGATAGGGCGCCAGCAGGGCGAGGAGCGCCTCCCGGTTGGTTACGGTATTGGACGGCTCCGGGCGGGGACGCCCGTGGCGCTCGAACAGTGAGCTCCGAAGTGGAATGTGCAGGAACACCACGACCGGACTGCCCTTCTCCACCCGCGCCAGGTCGGCTTCCAGCCAGTGCAGCTGGTCGGCGGTGACATAGCCCAGGTATCCGCCCTGGTAATAGAACACGTCATTCAGGACGACATAGTGAATCCGGCCCCGGTTGAAGGAGTAGTGGGTCGGGCCGAAGTGCCGGGAGAACGTTGCGGTCGCGGCTTCGTTGGTGGTGGCCTGGAGATCGAGATCGTGGTTCCCCACGACCTGGAAGAACGGGATCCCCATGGCCGTCACCGCCCGCACGTAGTCCGGGTAGAGCTCCAGCCGGTCGTACATGATGTCCCCGTCCGACACCCCGAAGACCGGTCGATCCCCCAGTCCCCGGACGGTGGCCTGGACATCGGGCACCGTCTCCCGGTGAAACCGGGTCATTTCGAACTCGTCCTGGGTTTGTGGATCGGCCAGCACGAGACAGGCGTGCGCCTCGTCTCCCTGTTCCAGCGGGGACAGGGAAAACCGTGCGCTCGCTTCTCCCGCCCGGGAGGGCTGAATGGGCTGGTAGAGCCGGGTGATTCCGGTGGAATCGGTGGGAATGACATATCCCGAAGGCGGGCAGAGCGACAGAAACCGCTGCCCGCCCTCGCTGATCAGCTGAAACCCTCCCTCGACATCGGTCGAGACGACGATTCGGCCGTCGCTGACCGCCGCGCCCGCAACTCCCCGTCCCATCGCGGTAACCCGGCCGCGGATCCGCACCGGAGCAGGAACCGGCTCCGAAGCGGATAGGGGGAGTCCGGCAACGTCGAAGAGTCCGCGGCCCGGGAATCCCAGTGCCGCGCCGAGCGACGCCGTACCGGCGAGAAACTCCCGCCGGGACCAGCGGCGCGGCGGCATCAATTCACCGTCACCTGCTTGATCATCCCGTGGGCGAGGTGCGGCTTCTGATCCTTGCTGTCGGAAACGAAGCAGATCATCCCGTATTCGCCCGGCGTCAGATCGACCGTAGTGGTGTTCGCCATCCCGGCCGTCATCGGGGAGGCGCCGTTGATCAGCGAGCCCGGGGGCGGACCCTGCGGCTTTTCCAGCCATGCCGCGATGTCCTGTACCGTCTTGCCCGGCTCGAGCTTGACGAACACCAGCTCGTGCATCTGGGGTCCGACGTCCTCGACCCGGATGGTGTGGCGGCCGGCGGTCAGCGGGGCGGACAGCTCGAAGTCATAGTCGGTCAGCTTGATGGTGATGTCGGCCACCGGCATCGCGGCCGTGCTGGTTCCCTGGGTGACCGTCAGCTCTTTCGCCATCCCCATGGCGACGTGGGGCCGGCCGTCCGCCGCGGGAATGAAGCAGACCAGGGTGTAGGTCCCGGGGGCCAGGTCCAGGGTCGCTTCCGCCGTTCCGCCGGGCGAGGCGGCGTTGGGTCCGCCCAGCACCACCAGATCGGCGGGCGGCGGCCCGGACATGTTCGCCTGCTGGAGCTGGGCCAGGGGCATCTTGATGACAACCACGTGATGGGCCTCTTTCCCCTCGTTCATCAGGTGGAACGTCGTCACCCCGGACGGCAGCGTATCGGGTGCCTGAAACGCATAGTCGGTGGCAGTGACGTGGACCATCGCCGGCGCGGCGGGTGCCTCGGCGGCCTGCTCGGCCGGGGGCTCGGTCTTGGCGCAGCCGGCGACCAGAAGCACGGGAAGGGAGAAACGGGCCAGCGTACGCATCTGCATCCGTAGTAATCCTGGTTGGGGTTGGGCTGCGAAAATGCCATGGAAGGACCTTCCGCGCCAGATGCCGCTTTCCGCGACCCCCGTCCCGGGATAGGATTCCGCGATGATCCCTCGACACCGGCTGCTCATCCCCGCGCTGGCGCTGGTCCTGGCCTGCTCCGGCGGGTCCTCGCCCAAGGGAATCCTGCAGTCGGTGCGCGCCGCGTTCAGCCCCCAGGCACCGGCACCCGATACCATTCCCGAGATGCTCGACTATGCCCCCGATCTCCAGGTCAACGTCGCCGACATGGCCCGGTTGCCCGAGGGCGTGCTCTGGCGGGAGCTGACCCCCGGCGACAGCGCCTTCGGGGTGGCCATGACCGGAGACTCGGTGGAGGTCAACTACCTCGGGTGGCTCCCGTCCGGTCTCCTCGTGGACAGCGGATTCGCGGCGGTTCGGGTGGGAACCGGCAGCGTGCTCGCGGGGATCGATCTCGGCATTCCGGGAATGCAACCGGGCGGGAGACGAAAGCTCGTCATCCCGCCCGGTCTCGGGTACGGCGCCGAAGGCCTCGGCGAGATTCCGCCGCTGGCCGTGCTGGTTTACGACCTCGAACTGGTCCGGATCATCCGCTGAGGTTCAGCGGCCCCGGTCCTTGAAGCGGGTCTTGGCCCGGGTCTCGGCCTCCGCGGCGGCCTTGCGGAGCATCTTTTCCGGCGTGACCGGGTTGGCGCCCAGGCGGGGCTGGCCCATCTTGAGCACCACCTGCCCCTCTTCGATCGCGACCGTCACCGGCCGGCCTCCCCGTACCTCGTAGGCGCCCAACACTTCTTCTCCCACCGTGGCGCCCGGTTTGACCCGTTCCTTGAGCGTTTCCCGGTCGGGCAGGCCTTCGACCGACAAGAACCGGAGCCCGCTGGCGCTCTGCAGCCGGACCAGGACGGCGAAGCGCGCCCCGGAAAGGTTGCGCACCGAGCGCAACTCGCTGGTTTCGGCGATTTCCCTGGCCCAGCGCAGAGCTTCGTGCTCCTGCGCGGTGTACTGGGGCGCTCCGGTTTCCGGGCGATCGGGTGTTCCGGCTCGGGCGCCTTTCGCCTGACGCTGCTGCTGGGCTCGCAGCCGCTTGAGATACTCCGGTTCCTGACTCATCCTGGTGCTCCTCGACAAAGACGCAAAGACGCAAAGACGCAAAGACGCAAAGACGCAAAGACGCAAAGACGCAAAGACGCAAAGACGCAAAGACGCAAGGTAACTTACTACTGACCTCTCACCCCTTCCCTCTTACCTCTCACCTCTCACCTCTCACCTCTCACCGCACGATGTGCAGCGCGTCCTGCCGCTTCAGCGCCCAGCGGGGCACGCCGTCGGGGCCCACGAAGAAGTCCTCCTCCATGGCCATCCGGACCCGCTGTCCGCCCCACTCCGGCACCGCCGTGGAGGCCTGCAGCTCGCTGGAGTACCACATGCCGGGAATCACCTTGTGGTCTCCCCGGCCGGGGACGCCGTCCTGGTAGTCCCAGAGCCCGATCAGCGGGCCTGCGCCGTGCCCATGCATCCCGATCGGGTGGCTGTAGATGGTTCCGTCGATCCCCTCCTGCCGCATTTTCGCGAGCGCGGCCCGGAGGATCTCGTTGCCGGACCGGCCGGCACGGACTTCCTCGAACAGGATGTCCTGGAGACGGTTGGCGTTGGCCAGGGCCTTGCGCAGCCCCGCCGGCGCCTCGGACTCTCCCGGAAGCAGCACGTAAGCGTTGTGCTGGGTGTCGGTGTTGAGCCGCAGCGCGGTGATACCCACGTCGCAGTGCAGCACGTCGCCCCGCTGGATCACCGGATCGGAGCCGAGCTGCTCCGCGGTCGCGCCCCGGCGCTGGACCTCGATCGAGGGCTGGAACCAGGTGCCCAGCCCGAGATCGTTGATGCGCTGGCGCCAGAACCACACCAGGTCGCTGGTCCGGGTAGTGCCGGGGGTGATGGTGCGGGCCGAGAACATCTCCTCGATGGTGCTCCACACCAGCCGGGTCAGCTGGGTGTAGAAGACCTCCTCTTCCGGCAGCCGGCTGGCGATCAGGTCCACCGCCAGCCCTTCCACGGGACGGAATCGGCTGGTCCAGACGGGTCCCAGCGCCTCGCTCATGCCCTCCAGCTCTCCGGCGGACAGCCCGTCCGAAAAGGCAAAGGTCCGCGACTTGTCGATCCCGATGACCCGGGGATTGCGCTCCTCCAGCACCCGCTTCAGGACCTGCCACTGCTCATCGCCCCACAGCTCGGCCTGGGGCCCCGCCACGCCGGCGGTCCCGCTGACCGGCTTGGTGCTCCGGACCGCCTGGTAGAGTCCGCCCTGCGAGGACCCCCCGAGCGCAATCCGTTCGACACCTTTCTCGGGTCCCCGGTCGTGGAACACGTAGATCGTCCGGCGCCTCGCCGCGAAGGTGGTCGGCGAGACCAGCGAGGTGAATACCGGGTCCTCGTTGTATTCCCGCATCGGGATCACCCACATCTCGATGCCGTACTTCCGCATCAGCGGCGGGAGCAGCGTGGTGATCC
>DATCXX010000021.1:0-14265 GCA_036565615.1 Gemmatimonadales bacterium
TCCGCCGCCACCACCGGCACCGCCACCCCCTCCGCCCGCCCCTCCGCCGCCGCCACCGGCACCGGGGGCCGTTCAGATCGCCTTCAACAGCAACCGCGATGGGAACTTCGAGATCTATCTCACGAACACCGACGGCACCGGCCTCGTCAGGCTCACCAACGACCCGGCAGACGACGCTCACGCCAGCTGGTCGCCTGACGGGTCGAGGATCGCCTTCCATACCCTACGACATGGCCCGAGCGAGATCTATCTCATGAACGCCGACGGAACCGACCCGATTCGTCTGGTCAGCGGCCAACTGCCTGCCTGGTCTCCCGACGGGTCGAAGATCGCCTTCGTGCGAAACGTCGGTCCCCCGTTCTTTACCGAGATCTTCGTGATGAAGACCGACGGCACCGGGGCGGTGAACATCACCAACGTCCCGGACTTCGCTTTCACGCCCGACTGGTCTCCGGATGGCTCGAGGATTGCCTACACGACGGATCGCGACTTCGACATCAATTTCACGGAGCTGGCAAACGAGATCTACGTGTTGAACGCGGACGGCACCCTGCCTCGCAACATCACCAATCACGACACGGCGGAGGATGGTCATCCGGCGTGGTCTCCGGACGGCTCCCGAATCGCCTTCCACACCAACCGCAATGGCAGTTTTGAGATCTACGTCATGAACGCGGATGGGTCGAATCCCGTCAACTTGACGAATCATGCGGCAAGTGACTTCAACCCCGCGTGGTCGCCCGATGGCTCGAAGATCGCCTTCGAGACCAACCGCGATGGGAACTCCGAGATCTACATCATGAACGCCGACGGCACCGGTCTCGTGCGGGTCACCAACCACCCCGCGACAGACGCGTTTCCCGCCTGGAGACGATGAGCGGGAGGTGGGCCTACTGTTGTCGCAGGAAATCGCGCAAGGCAATACCAAAGACCCGTTCCGCCACGGCCAGCGCAGGCGAGCTGATGTGGTCGAGGTCATAGTCGACCAGGCGCCGGCACAGAGGCTCAGCCTCCTCCAGAATCGCCCGGAGACGGGCATCGGGTATTTCGACGGCTTCCGGTGGCTGAAACGGCCACTTGTAGTGCACGTACTGATTGCGAGTGTCGGAAAGCCGTTGCAGCCTCAACAGATCCTCCAGACCCAAGGGAGGCAAGTCGAGCAGCGCCCAGACCCAGGAGTACTTGGCCCTGGCGCTTGCCTCCCGGAGCAGGCTCTGCGCGTGCTCATAGGGAACCTTGCGGGCGAGGGCCCGGGTGAGGAGGATCCCATTGAGCCAGTGTTCCACCCAGGTGGCATAGAGAATAATGGGCGACACCAGGTGCCCCGCCGCGGTCAGCTCCCTCGCCTGGGCCCGGAGGTCGCTCGAGTAACCCAGGACGATCTTCACGTCCTGTGGGTCGGCATACCGCGCCCGGAAATGGCTGATGAATGCCGCGACCAGTGCGTCGTCTGAAGGATGGTCGAGGCTGAAGGAACCCTTTCGCGCTTCGTGAATCAGGAGAAAGCCGAGCTCCTGCCGCGCGGCCTCGTCCAACGCCCGAAGCCCTCCCTGTTGATACGCCTGGAAGTGGGCTTCGTGTCGTGCC
Source organism: Gemmatimonadales bacterium (assembly GCA_036565615.1). Classification (GTDB taxonomy): domain Bacteria; phylum Gemmatimonadota; class Gemmatimonadetes; order Gemmatimonadales; family GWC2-71-9; genus JABFSM01. Next base: position 1,588 of record DATCXX010000021.1, read on the forward strand.
GTCCTGCGCGATCCAGTGGTCATCTAGTTCCCCATCCCGCCGCCGCCTCGAGGTCAGGAGTTTCCCGAGAACTCTAAGGGTTCCAGCGGTATTCTGTCGAGCCTGTGAAACTCTCCGGACCGGCCTCCGTATTGGCATCCCATACGACCGGTGTTAGCTTCATATGGGAACCCCATAGGACGGCCCATGGCGGACAAACTGGACGTGAAACAGGGCACCCTCGCCCTCATGATCCTCAAGACCCTCGACGTGCTGGGACCGCTCCACGGCTACGGGGTGGCCCGCCGGATCGAGGAGACCAGCAGGAACCGGCTCAGCCTCAACTACGGCACCCTCTATCCCGCGCTCCTCAAGCTGGAGCAGGAGGGGTGCATCGTCGCCGAGTGGCGCCAGTCCGAAAACAACCGCCGGGCCAAGTACTACTCGCTCACCCCCGCGGGGCGGAAGCAGCTCGCCCGGGAAGCCCGGGAGTGGCACCAGACCGCCGATCTCATCGCCGCCTTTCTCGCACCGCGCCGGGAGGCCCCATGAAGCAGCTCCGCGCCGCGCTGGCCCGGATCGCCGGGTTCTTCACCGGACACCGCGCCGACCGCGATCTCCAGGACGAGCTCCAGTCCCACCTCGACATGGAGACCGACGAGTACATCCGCAGGGGCATGGACCCCGCCGCCGCGCGCCGGCAGGCGCTGCTGGCCTCAGGTGGCATCCCCCAGGCCGCCGAGGCGGTCCGGGATCAGCGGAGCCTGCCCTGGCTCGAGAGCCTTGCCGCCGACATCCGCTATGCCCTCCGTTCCCTGCGGCACAGCCCCGCCTTCAGCGCCGTGGTGGTGCTGACCCTGGCGCTCGGCATCGGCGCCAATACCGCGATCTTCAGCGTGGTCCGCGGGGTCCTGCTCAAGCCGCTGCCCCACCGGGAGGGCGACCGGCTGGTCTACCTCCGGCACTCCTCCGAGGGCGTGGGAGGCAGCAACCTGAGCTTCTCGGTGCCCGAGGTCCGCGATTTCCGGCAGGGCGCTCCCTCGCTGGGCGGCATCGCGGAATACTCCCAGTGGTTCGGCACCCTGCAGGGGGACGACGACGCGATCCGGCTCGACATGGGTCTGGTCACCGGCAACTTCTTCGAGGTCATGGGGCTCAAGGCGGTCCTCGGACGGCTGACCCTCCCCAGCGACGATGGACCCGGGGTCCCCCCGGTGATGGTGCTGAGCCACGACTTCTGGCTCAAGCGCTTCGGCGGGGATTCCAGCATCGTGGGCAAGCAGGTGAGGCTGGACGGCAACTCGGTCACCGTGATCGGCGTGCTGCAGCCGGCGCCGTTCTTTCCCAACCCGGTGGATGCGCTGCTCAACATGGTGATCAGCCCGCACCACCTGAGCGCCCAGATGGTGGAGTCCCGGATCCATCGGATGACCCAGGTCGTCGCCCGGCTCGCGCCCGGGGCCACCCTCGAGCAGGCCCGGGCCGAGGTCGCCGCGGTGAGCGCGCGCCGGGAGCAGGCCTTCAAGGAGGCCTACGATCCGGGATCCCACTATCAGATCGCGGTCCTTCCCTTCAAGGAAGCGCTGGGGGAGCGGGCCCGGCTCACCCTCTGGCTGCTCATGGGCGCCGCGGCGTTCGTCATGATCATCTCGGCCGCCAATGTGGCCAACCTGACCCTCATGCGCGGAGTGCGCCGGGAACAGGAGCTGGTGGTGCGCGCGGCGCTGGGCGCCGGAGTGGCGCGGCTGCGCCGGCTCCTGCTGGCCGAGAATCTGGTGTTGACGCTGCTGGGAGCGGGGCTCGGCGCCCTGATCGCCATCGGCGGGGTCCGGCTCCTCACCTCCTTCGCGGCGCGGTACTCGCCCCGGGCCGGGGAGATCAGTCTCGACGGCACGGTGATCGGCTTCACCCTCGCGGTCTCGGTCGCGCTGGCCCTGGTGCTCTCCTTCCTCGGCTCGCTACCCCGAGAAGGCACCTTCGGCTCCTGGATCTCATCCGGGGTGCGGCGGATGACCGGCAGCCTCCGGAAGCACCGGCTGCAGCGCGCCCTGGTGGTGGCCCAGATCGCGGTGTCGGTCGTCCTGCTCGCCGGCGCGGGGCTGCTCACCCGGACGATGATCCGGCTGTCCCAGGTGGACACCGGCCTGGTCGGGGAGACCGAGCAGGTGCTCACGATCCCGGTCTCGCTGCTCGATCCCACCCGGCTGAGCCCGGGAGCCGACGCCGTGAACAAGGAGTTGTACGACCGCATGCGGCGGGAGATCCGGGCCATTCCCGGCGTGATCGAGGTGGGACTCGGCTCTACCATTCCGCTCCGCAGCTCGATGGTCGCCTTCGACCTCAAGGCCGAGGGCAAGGCCCTCGCCTCGGGCGAGGCGATCCCCCACGCCGACTTCCGGACCGCGAGCCCCGAGTATTTCCGCGCGGCGGGCATTCCGCTGCTCAAGGGACGGGAATTCTCCAGCGCCGATCAGCCCGGTGGCTCCCGGGTGGTGATCATCAACCAGACCCTGGCGGACCGGTTCTTCCCCGGGGAGGACCCGCTGGGCAGACAGATCGCGTGGACCGGGGAGGTGCTCCGCTTCACCCCGATCAGCGGCGACTGGCGCACCATCGTCGGGGTGGTCGGCAACACCCGGGACGGGGGACTCGAGGCCAAGCCCCGGCCCGTAGTGTTCGCGCCCTTCGTGCAGGAGTTCGCGATGAGCGGAGGTCTGGTGATTCGGGCCGAGAGCCAGGCCTCGGAGCTGGCGGCGGGGGCGACCCGTATCGTTCGGGCCATCGCACCAAGGGTCGCGATCGAGAACGTGCTGACGGTGGAGCAGATCAAGGACCAGAGCATCTCGCCCCGGCGGCTGAATGCCGCGCTGGTTTCTTCCTTCGGCATTCTGGCGCTGCTGATCGCGGCGGTGGGCATCGCCGGGGTCCTGGCGTTCTCGGTCAGCGCGCGTACCAGTGAAATCGGCATCCGCATGAGCCTGGGGGCCGACCAGGGCCGGGTCCAGCGGATGATCCTCGGGGAAGGGGGCGTGCTGCTGGCGGCCGGGCTGGTGCTGGGAGTGGCCGGCGCCTTCTTCGCGGTCCGGATGATTCAAGGACTCCTCTTCGGCGTTGCGCCCCACGACCCGGCGACCTTCCTCGCGGTTGCGGCGCTCATGGCCGCGATCGGGATCGGGGCCTGCTGGATTCCGGCGGCGCGCGCCGCGCGGATCGATCCCGCCATCGCCATGCGGTCGGAGTAGGGATGCGGACCCTCGGCTACGCGGTCCACATCATCGCGGGGAGTCTGGGCATCCTCACCGGCTTCGTGGCGCTCTACGCCACCAAAGGGGGCCCGCTGCATCGCAGGCTGGGGATGGTGTTCGTCTACGCGATGCTCACCACCGCGGTGGTCGGGGGCCTGATCGCGGCCATCCGGGGTGTGGCGCCGTCGATCAACCTTCCCGCCTCGCTGCTCACCGCCTACCTGGTGATCACCGCGCTGATGACGGTGCGTCCCCCGTTCGCGGGGTCCCGCCCGCTCGCGCGGGCGCTGATGCTGGTGGCGCTTGCGGTGGGCAGCGTCAATCTTGTCTGGGGCCTCCAGGCGGTCGCGGGGGGTGGAGAGCAGGCCGGGTACGCCTTTCCCTTTCTGATGTTCGGCACGGTCGGCCTGCTGGGCGGCGCCTCCGACCTGCGGATCATCCGGTCCGGGGCGTTGCGCGGTACCTCGCGCATCGCCCGGCACTTGTGGCGGATGTGCTTCGCGCTGTTCATCGCGGCGCTGTCGTTCTTCATCGGCCAGGCCAAGGTGTTTCCCGAACCGATCCGGATCCGCCCCCTGCTCGCGCTGCCGGTCCTGCTGGTGCTGCTGACCATGTTCTACTGGCTCTGGCGGGTGCGGATCCGGCGGAGTCTCCACGGCATGGTCGGGGTCCTTGCGCCCGAAGCCCGATGAGCCGCCTCCTCCCGGAAAGGATCGACAACCATTACCGCGGCCACGTCCTGGCCCTCTGGCTCTTCGTCCCGGTCGCCGTGCAGCGGGTGGCGCTGGGGCTGACCCATCTGCTCCGGGCCGACGGGGGGGCCCAGTCGATCTCGACCATCCCCCTCGACAGCTACCCCTCCTCCGCGGCGCAGAACGTGATCGGCCTCTTTGCCCGGATGGGGCTCGAACAACTGCTCTTCGGATCGATTTGCCTGCTGGTTCTGCTGCGCTACCGCGCCCTGATCCCCCTCATGTACCTGCTGATCGTGGCGCACTACCTGGCTTCCCGCCTGGTGGGGCAGGTCAAGCCGCTGGTGCTGGCCGGCAGCTCGGGAGCGCGAACCCCCATGCTGGTCATCGCGATTCTCTGCGCCTTGGGCCTGGTTCTCTCTCTGTCGGGGCGTGGCTATCGGGAAATCCCGCCGACCTGAACACCTCCTCCGCTTCCCAATGCGAACGGCCCCCGATGCGGGGGCCGTTTTGCCTAAGGGTGGTTGCGAAAAGAGATGATTTGTGAACCCCTAACTCTTGATATTTGAGGAGATTAGGGGCATCTTTCCCCGCCTGATGATCAAGGTCACCGCAGTGGATCCCGGCTCGATTGCCGAGGAGATCGGTCTCCGCCCTGGTACCGAGCTGCTGTCGGTGAACGGTCGCGAGCTGGAAGATTTCCTGGACTGGGAGTTTCTGACCGCCGAGGAAGAGTTCCATCTCCACCTCAGACACCCCGATGGTGAGGAGATCGAGTTCGAGATCGAGCGCCCTCTGACCGAGCCGCTGGGAGTCTCGGTGGAGCCGCCCCGCATCCGGCGCTGCGCCAATCGCTGCGACTTCTGCTTCGTGGACGGCCTCCCCGAGGGCCTCCGCGAAGTGCTCTACATCCGGGACGACGACTACCGGCTCTCCTTCCAGTACGGGAACTTCGCCACCCTCACCAATCTCAAGCCCTGGGACGAGGCCCGGATCATCGAGTACCGGCTCTCCCCGCTCTACGTCTCGGTCCACGCGACCGACCCGGTGATCCGCCGCTGGCTGCTCCGCAATCCCACGGCGCCCGACATCCGGGAGCAGCTCAGCCGCTTCGCCACGCACGGTCTCCAGTTCCACACCCAGATCGTGATGTCGCCCGGGGTGAACGACGGCGCGGTGATGGAGCAGACCCTGGGGGACCTGTACGCCCTGGGCGATCCGGTCCAGAGCGTCTCGGTGGTCCCGGTCGGGCTCACCGAATTCAGCAAGCACAGCCGGGTGCGGGAGCCCACCGCCGCCGAGTGCCGGGTGGCGGTGCAGCAGGTCGAGCGCTGGGAGGCCCGGGCGCTGGCCGAGCGGGGTGTCCCCTGGATTCACGGGGCAGATGAGCTCTACCTCCGGGCCGACCTGCCGCTCCCCGCGGAGGAAGCCTACGGCGATTTCGAGCAGATGGAGAACGGAGTCGGCTCGGTGCGGTTCCTTCAGCGCCAGGTCCGCACCGGGGCGAACCGGTTCCGGGTCTGGGCCGGGAAGCGCATCGGCATCGTGACCGGCACCTCCATGGGACGGCTCATGCCCCAGGTGGTCGAGCCGCTCCAGACGGCGTCCCGGGCCCAGCTCGAGCTGATCGTGGTGGAGAACGGTCTCTTCGGCCCGCGGGTCACCACCGCGGGGCTCCTGCCGGGCCGCTCGATCGCCCAGGCGCTCTCGGGCCGCAGCGATCTCGACCTGGTGCTGCTCCCGGGCGAGTCGGTCAACGACGACCTGCTCTTCATCGACAGCATGGCGGCCGAGGCCCTTCAGGCCGAGGTGCCCATGCCGCTCCGCTTCAGCAAGGACTTCACCGACGCGCTCGAGGGAGCGGCGGCGTGAGCCGGCCTACCGTGGCGATCGTGGGCCGGCCCAACGTCGGGAAATCCACGTTGTTCAACCGGATTCTCGGCGGACGGAGCGCGATCGTCTCGGAGCACGCCGGCACCACGAGGGACCGGCATTTCGGCGAAGCCGAGTGGGGCGGGCGGCACTTCTGGCTGGTGGATACCGGGGGACTGGTCCCCGACTCCAGCGAAGTCATGGACAAGGCGATCCGCCGCCAGGTCGAGCTCGCCCTCGCCGAGGCGGACCTCATCCTCTTCGTGGTGGACGGCAGGGAAGGGGTGCACCCGGTGGATCAGGCGGTGGCCGAAAAGCTCCGCCGCTCCGGGCGTCCCGTGCTGCTCGCGGTGAACAAGCTCGACTTCAGCGATGACCTGGCGGTCCACGATTTCCACCGGCTCGGGTTCGGCGAGCCCCAGGCGGTATCGGCCACCGTGGGCACCCGGAGCGGCGATCTGCTCGACGCCGTCGTCTCCCGGCTTCCTCCTCCCGGACCCGAGGAGGACGAGGAGACGGTGGACATCGCGATCGTCGGCCGGCCCAATGCCGGCAAGTCGTCGCTGGCCAACCGGCTCCTGGGGGAAGACCGTTACGTCGTCCACGAGGTGGCCGGCACCACCCGCGACGCGGTGGACGCGCTGCTGCACTACCGGGGCAAGACCATCCGGTTCATCGACACCGCGGGGCTCCGGCGCCGGGCGAAAGTGGAAGACGACATCGAGTTCTATTCCACCCTGCGGACCCAGCGCGCCATCGAGCGGGCCCAGGTCTGCATCCTGGTGGTGGACGCCGCGCTGGGGCTTCACAACCAGGACCTCCGGATCGCCACCGAAGCGTGGGAGCGGGGGTGCGGACTGGTGATCGCGGTCAACAAGTGGGACCTGATCGAGGAGAAAGACGCCAACACCGCCAGGCGGGGCGAGGAGATCCTGGTCAAGAAGGCCCCCTTCCTCCAGTACGTTCCCTTCGTGTACATCTCGGCGCGCACCGGGCAGCGGGCCCGCAAGGTGCTCGACATCGCGCTGGATGTGGCCGACGCCCGGGCCCGCCGGATCGCCACCTCCGAGGTGAACCAGGTGCTGGAGTCCCTGGTGCAGCGACAGCAGCCTCCCCAGCAGGCGGGTGAGGAGGTCAAGCTGCTGTACGCCTCCCAGATCGGCACCACGCCGCCGGCGTTCGCGATCGTCTCCAACCGCCCCGACGACGTGCCGGAGTCCTATCAGCGCTATCTGCTCCACGGCTTCCGGAGCGCCTGGGGCTTCACCGGGGCTCCGGTGCGGCTCAAGTTCTCGGCCCGGAGCGGGCGCCGATGAGCGGCCAGCTGGTGCTCTGGATTATCGCCTCCTACCTGGTGGGAGCGATCCCCACCAGCTATCTGACGGTCCGCCTGCTCAAGGGCCAGGACCTGCGCACCCTGGGCAGCGGCAATCTCGGCGCGACCAATCTCTACCGGGTGCTGGGGTGGAAGTATGCGGTGCCGGTCGGAATCTTCGACCTGCTCAAGGGCGCCGTACCGGTGCTGTACTTCGCGCCGCTGGCCGGAGGAGGGGACCGGACCGCGATCCTGCTCGGCATGGCCGCGGTGGTGGGGCACGTCTTCTCGGTCTTCGCCGGGTTCAAGGGAGGAAAGGGCGTCGCCACCGGAGCGGGAGTGGTGCTGGGGCTCGCCCCCTGGGCTTTCGTCGCGGCGCTGGTCACCTGGATCATCCTGGTGAAGGTGAGCGGGTACGTGTCGCTCGCCAGCCTGGGCGCCGCCCTGATGCTCCCCCCGGCGGTATACCTGCTCCATCCGGAGCGCCGCCCGATGATCTGGCTCTTTGCCGGGCTGGCCGGGGCGATCGTGCTCTTCCACCGCGCCAATATCCGGCGGCTCCTCGCCGGGACGGAGAACCGGTTCGGTCGGCGGGCCGCATGACGGGCATCGCGGTCCTGGGGGCGGGCAGCTGGGGCACGGCGCTGGCGAATCACCTGGTCCGGCGCCGCTGCGACGTGCTGCTCTGGGCCTTCGAGCCCGAAGTGGCGGAGGCGATCAACCGGCAGCATCGTAACCCGCTCTATGCGCCAGCGGTCTCGCTGGACCCGGGGCTCCCGGCCACGGCGGATCCGGTCGAGGCGGTCCGGGGACGGTCGCTGGTGGTCTCGGTCAGCCCCAGCCAGACGGTGCGCGGCGTGCTCACCCCGCTGGCGCCCGCGATCGAGCCCGGCGCGGTGATCGTGGGGGCCAGCAAGGGTATCGAGATCGAGACCCTGATGCGGATGTCGGAAGTGGTGGACGCGGCCCTGCCGGGTCACCCCTACGTGGTGCTCTCGGGGCCCAGCTTTGCCGAGGAGGTGGAGCAGGGCCAGCCCACCGCGGTGGTGGCCGCCTCGCGGGATCCGGCCGCCGCGGCCGAGGTGCAGCAGCTCTTCGCTACCCCGACGTTCCGGGTGTACACCAGCGAGGATGTGGTCGGTACCGAGCTGGCCGGCTCGCTCAAGAACGTGATCGCGATCGCGGCCGGGATGCTGGACGGCCTCGGTCTGGGCAACAATCCCCGGGCCGCGCTGATCACCCGGGGCCTGGCCGAGATCACCCGCCTCGGGGTGGCGATGGGAGCCGATCCCCGCACCTTCGCGGGGCTGGCCGGGGTGGGCGATCTGGTGCTGACCACCTGCGGCAACCTCTCCCGGAACCGCGCCCTCGGCGTGGCGCTGGGGCAGGGACGCACCCTCGCCGAATTCCAGGCGGGGCATCGCTCGGTGGTGGAGGGTGTGGACACCGCGCGCGCCGCGGTCCGGATGGCCGAGCGCGCCGGCGTCGAGATGCCGATCACCGCGAAAGTCGCCGAATGTCTCTTCGAGGCCAAGCCGGTGCGCCGGGCCATCGTCGAGCTCATGGAACGAACCCTCAAGCCGGAGCTGTGGACGTGACGCCGCCGAGGCCCACCCAGGAATTCTTTTCCATCGGGGAAGTGTGCGCGCTGACCGACCTCAAGCCGCACGTGCTTCGGTACTGGGAAAGCCAGTTCCGCTTCCTCAATCCCGCCAAGAACCGCTCCGGCAACCGGGTGTACAAGAGCCGGGAGGTCGAGCTGATCATGCTGGTGAAGCACCTGCTCTACGCCGAGAAGTACACCATCGAGGGCGCCCGCCAGCGGATCGAGCAGTTTCGGAAGAGCGGGGAGCTCAAGACCCACGCCTCACGGGCCGCGTCCCGGACCACGCTCCGCGAGGTGCGGGAGCAGCTCGACCGGGTCATCGCCCTGCTGGACGGAGCGGCGCCCGAGGAGCCGGCGTGAACATCCTGGTGAGCAATGACGACGGGATCCTCGCCCCCGGCATCTCGCTGCTGGCCGAGGCCTGCCGCGCGGTGGGACAGGTCACCGTGGTGGCGCCGGACCGGGAGCAGAGCGGCACCTCGCATTCGCTGACCCTGCACCGGCCGCTCCGCCCTCAGCGCCGCCATGACGGCTCCTTCCAGGTGGACGGCACCCCGACCGATTGCGTGCTGCTGGCCTTCGGCGCGCTGATGCCGGAAAAGCCCGCCTTCTGCTTCAGCGGGGTCAACCACGGCCCCAACATGGGAGAGGACGTGCTGTATTCGGGTACCGTCTCCGCGGCGATGGAGGCGGTCACCCTGGGGATTCCCGGGGTGGCGATCTCCTTCGCGGGCCGCGACCCGGAGTTCCTGGCGACCTACGAGGGGATCCTGGCCGGGCTGGTGCGGCGCATCGTCGAGGTGGAGGCGTTTCCGCCCAACCTGCTGCTCAATGTGAATCTGCCCGATATCGAAGCGGGCCAGGTGCGGGGCGTCAAGGTCACCAAGCTGGGAAGCCGGTTCTTTTCCGAGGGGCTCACCCGGATGAAGGACCCCTGGGGCAAGGAGGTGTACTGGATCGGCGGCGGCGAGATTACCTGGACCGGCGACGACACCTCCGATCACCAGGCGGTCAAGGACGGCTACATCTCCATCACCCCGCTCCACATGGACCTGACCAGTTACGGACTCTTCGAGACGGTGCGGGGATGGTCGCTCACGGGATAGGCGCGGGGGACAGCTACGGCGGATTCCGCGCCGCGCTGGTGGAAACCCTGCGCGACAAGGGCATCAGCGACCTCCGGGTGCTCCACGCCATCGCGACGGTTCCCCGGCACCGCTTCGTGCCCGACTCGGTGCGCCACCGGTCCTACGAAGACTCGGCACTCCCGATCGGGGCGGGGCAGACCATCTCCCAGCCCTACGTGCAGGCCCGGTCGCTCGAGCTGCTGCGGCTCACCGGCAACGACCGGGTGCTGGAGGTGGGCGCCGGATCGGGCTACCAGACCGCCCTGCTGGCCGAATTGGCCAGCACCGTGCTCGCAGTCGAGCGGATTCCCGAGCTGGCCAAAGCCGCGCGGGACGCGCTGGAGAGCGTGGGGGTCCGCAACGCCACCGTGGTGGTCGGGGACGGGACCCTGGGCTGGCGGGCCTACGCGCCCTTCGACGCGATCGTGGTGGCGGCGGCCTCCCCGGTGGTGCCGGCGCCGCTGTTGGAACAACTGGCACCCGGCGGACGTCTGGTGATTCCGCTGGGCGACCAGGAACAGCAGGTCCTGACCCTGGTGGAGGTGCGGAACGGTGCGGTTCAGCGCACCACCGCGACCGACGTGCGCTTCGTACCCCTGCTGGGCCAGTTCGGATTCAATCCTGAAACCGGGCGCGACTGACATGGATCTGCTGAGGGCAGCGCTGGACTTTTTTCTGCACCTGGACCGGCACCTGAGCGAGATCATCGCCCAATACGGCACCTGGACCTATGCCATCCTGGCGGCCATCGTCTTCGCCGAGACCGGGCTGGTGGTGACGCCGCTGCTGCCGGGGGACTCGCTGCTGTTCGCGGCGGGGACCTTCGCAGCGCTCGGATCGCTGGATCCGGTGGTGCTCAACCTGCTGCTGTTCAGCGCCGTCCTCGCCGGCGACAACGTGAACTACTGGATCGGGCGCTACATCGGGCCCCGGGCCTTCAGCTCGAACTCCCGGTTCTTCCGGCGGAAGTATCTGGACCGCACCCAGGACTACTTCGTGCGCCATGGGGGAAAGACCATCATCATGGCCCGGTTCATTCCCATCGTGCGCACCTTCACGCCGTTCGTCGCCGGGATCGCGGTGATGCGCTATCCCCGCTTCCTGGCCTACAGCCTGCTGGGCGCCGCGGTCTGGGTGAGCGGATTCCTCTGGGCGGGCTATTTCTTCGGCAACCTCCCGATCGTCCGGGAGAACTTCGGCCTGGTGGTGATCTTCATCATCAGCCTCTCCGTCGTTCCCGTCATCACGGGGTTGATCAGGGATCGGAAGGAAAAAAGGCAACAGGCAGCCGAACTCACCCGGCAACAGGCAGCAGGCAACAGGCAACAGGCAAGGGAGGGGGAAGCGGGGTGAGGAGGCGGTACCTCATCGGAGGGCGGGTGCAGGGTGTCGGATTCCGCTTCTTCTCTCAGCGGACGGCTTCCCGGCTGGGGCTGCTGGGCTGGGTCAGAAACCTTCCGGACGGCCGGGTGGAGTTGGAAGCGCAGGGCGACCCGAATTCGCTCACCTCGTTCGAATCGGCGCTCCGCCAGGGTCCTCGCGGAGCCCAGGTGGCCCATTTCGAGCACACCGAGATTTTGGATGAGCCCGAGGCCGGAACAGCCTTCATGATACGGTGATATAGCTCGCGATTCGCGCGCAGGCTGAGCTCCGAGTGGTGCGATTCTCGTCCGTTTGGACCCGGTGGCTGCAATCGCAGCCTTGCGGCCCAGGGTCCCCCGGCATAGGTTTGCGATTGTAGTCAAACCGGGCGGGGCATCGTTCCCGTCCACCTTGTCGAGCCAGGGCGCACTCGGGCCCGCGAGATGAAGGCGTGACCCAAGCTTCTGCGGAAGCTCCCGGTCGCGCCTTGATTCGTTTTGGGGAGGCAGTGCCCATGAGAAAGCTCTTTCTGGCGGGGCTCGCCATTGCGGGGCTTGCCGGCTGCGGGAAAGACGACGATGCCACGGTGGGACGGGATACCGCCCTGGCGAGCACCGACAGCACCTACGCCTTGAACGACCGGCCGGCTCCGTCGCCCGCGCCTTCGACCCCGCCGGCGGCGACACCTCCATCCCGGCCCGCTCCGCCGGCGCCGGCGCCGGTATCGCGTACCGCCACCCTCGCCGCGGGGACGGTGATCGAGGGCGCCCTGGACCGGACCATCAGCTCCAAGACCAACAAGGTGGGTGACCGGGTGTCGGTCCGGGTGACCAATGACGTCAAGAACAGCAGCGGGGTGGTGGTGGTTCCGGCCGGATCCACGGTGGATCTCACGGTGACCGCGATCGAGCCGGCCCGGGACAAGAGCCAGGCGGCCGGCAAGCTCACCCTCGCGGTGACCGGCATCACGGTCCGGGGGCAGAGTCATCCGATCCAGGCCGACGTCAGCTCGGTCCAGACCTCCATGAAGAGCGGTGGAGTCGGCACCAGCGAAGCGGCCAAAGTCGGCGCCGGCGCGGTGATCGGCGGGATCGCGGGCCGGGTGATCGGGGGAGACAAGACCGGCACCATCATCGGTGCCGTGGTGGGCGCCGCCGCGGGTGCGGCGGTCGCGGTAGAAACCGCAAACCGGGATGTCGTGGTTGCGGCAGGCAGCACCGTGGGCATCACTCTGAGGGAACCTCTGCGGGTCACCACGTCGTGACCTGAACCAATCGAAAGGAAGCCAACCCATGTTGTATACCATCGCGGTCGTGTTGCTGGTCCTGTGGCTGCTGGGCATGGTGAGTGGAGTCGCGGTCGGGGGGTTCCTCCACATCCTGCTGGTGCTCGCCCTGGTGGCGATCATCGTGCGGGTGATTCAGGGTCGCAGAGTGGTATAAAAGCAGCTCAGCATCAGCTATCAGCCTTCAGTCAGTGG
>DATCXX010000034.1:0-7789 GCA_036565615.1 Gemmatimonadales bacterium
CCTGGGCGATGGCGCGATCGGTCAGCTCGGCGGTGGTGCCGGCCACTTCCTCGGTGGACGACACCATCTGCTGGGTGGCGGAGGAGATCTCCTCGGCCAGGGCGGCCGAATCGGTGGCCGCGTTGCGGATGGCGCCCACCAGCCGGTTGAGCTCCCGCACCATGCGTCCCAGTCCTTCAGTGACCGCGCCGCCGCCCACCCGGGCGATGTCGTCTTTGGTCACGGCCAGGTCGCCGTCGGCGACCCGGAGGGTGATGGAGGTCACCGCCGCGAGCGGCTGAATGATCGTGCGCTCCAGCCACGACAGCGCGATCGAGATGATCAGCAGGCAGAGCAGCCCAAAGGCGGCGAGCTGGTACTCCAGCGGCCAGTCCACGGCCCCGGAAAGGAAAAACCACACCACCAGGGTGAGCGCGGCCGTCGAGATGGCGCCGCCGGCCTGAACGGCCCGGCTCAGGGGATTTCGGAAGAGGGCCATGGAGCGAAGGATAGTATAGATTTCCCCCATGAGCGAACCGACCGAAGGCCATTACCGCCCCGACGCGGTCGAGGCGAAATGGCAGGCACGCTGGGCCGAGCGGGGGACCAACGCACCCGACCTGGACCGCGCCCCGAAGCCCTTCTACAACCTGATGATGTTCCCCTATCCCTCTGCCGAGGGACTCCACGTGGGGAATTTCTTCGCCTTCACCGGCGCCGACGTGTACGGCCGGTTCAAGCGGCTTCAGGGTCACCAGGTCTTCGAGCCGATCGGCTACGACGCCTTCGGGATCCACAGCGAGAATTTCGCGATCAAGATCGGCACCCACCCCGCCGAGCTGATTCCCCGGAACATCGCCAATTTCCGCCGCCAGCTCACCAACCTGGGCGGGATGTTCGACTGGCGTCACGAGCTGGCCACCACCGATCCGGGCTACTACAAGTGGACCCAGTGGCTCTTCCTCCAGCTCTATCACGCCGGGCTGGCCTACAAGAAGAAGGCGGCGGTCAACTGGTGCCCCAAGGACAAGACCGTCCTGGCCAACGAGCAGGTCATTGACGGCGCCTGCGAGCGTTGCGGCACCCAGGTGGAGCAGCGGCTGCTGGAGCAGTGGTTCTTCCGGATTACCGACTACGCCGAGCGGCTGCTCGCCAACCTCGACGACCCGGCCAAGATGGACTGGTCGTCCTCCACCGCGGCCGCCCAGCGCAACTGGATCCGGCGCAGCGAGGGCGCCGAGATCGAGTTTCCCAGCGACGCGGGCCCGATCCGGGTGTTCACCACCCGTCCCGACACCCTCTTCGGCGGGACCTTCCTGGTGCTGGCCCCCGAACACCCGCTGGTCGACGCCCTGACCCTCCCGCCCCAGCGCCTGGCCATGGAGGAGTACCGGAAGGCCGTCGCGTCCAGAGACCTGGTCTCCCGCAAGGTGGGAGAGAAGGAAAAGACCGGCGTTTTCACCGGCTCGACCGCGCTCAATCCCGCGACCGGCCTGCGGATCCCGGTGTGGGTCTCGGACTACGTGCTGATGGAGTACGGCACCGGCGCCATCGGGGGCGTACCGGCCCACGACGAGCGGGACTTCGCCTTCGCCGAGAAATACCGGCTCCCGATTGTCCGGGTGCTGGCGGGTCCCGGCGACACCGGAGCGACGCCGATCCGCGAGGCCGAGGTGGAGACCGAAGGCTATCGCCTGGTCAATTCGGGAGCGTTCTCGGAGCTGCCCGCCGCCGAAGCCATCAGGGCGATCGTGGCGTGGCTGGAGCGGGAGGGGCACGGCCGGGGCGAGATCCGCTACCGGCTGCACGACTGGTGCATCTCGCGCCAGCGCTACTGGGGACCACCCATCCCCATCATCTATTGCGACGCCTGCGGGGTGGTTCCGGTCCCGGAAGCCGACCTGCCGGTGCTGCTGCCGATCATCGAAGACTTCCGCCCCGACGATTCGGGAATCTCGCCGCTGGCCCGCCATGAGGAATGGTCGATGGTACCCTGCCCTACCTGCGGGGGACCCGCCCGGCGGGAGACCGATGTCTCGGACACCTTCCTCGATTCCGCCTGGTATTACCTCCGCTACCTCTCGACCGAGCTCGACGACCGCGCCTTCGATCCGGCCCGGGTAGCCCGCTGGCTCCCGGTGGCCAGCTACATCGGCGGCAACGAGCACGCCGTGCTCCACCTGCTCTACAGCCGGTTCATCGCGATGGTGCTGCACGAGCAGGGGCGGCTCCACTTCGAAGAGCCCTTCCGGAAGTTCCGGGCCCACGGCACCATCGTGAAGGACGGGGCCAAGATGTCGAAGTCGAAGGGCAACGTGGTGGTTCCCGACCAGTACATCTCCCGGTGGGGCGCCGACACCTTCCGCACCTATCTGATGTTCCTCGGGCCCTACGAAGAGGGCGGCGACTTCCGGGACGAAGGGCTGGCCGGCCCCCGCCGGTTCCTCGACAAGGTCTGGGAGCTGGTGGATCAGGCGGAGCGCCGCACCCTGGTGGGCAGCGAGCTCCACCAGGGCATCGTGATCAAGTGGAACCAGACCAAGAAGCGGGTGACCGAGGCCCTGGAGGCGCTCTCCTACAACACCGCGATCGCCGCCCAGATGGAGCTGCTCAACGCCATGCGCGCGGTCAACTGCAGCGAGCGGCGGATCGTCAAGGAAATGCTCCAGATGCTGGCCCCGTTCGCGCCGCACTTCGCCGAGGAGTGCTGGGAGCGGCTGGGCGCGACCACTTCGATTTTCGACTCTCCGTGGCCGGTGTGGGACGAGGCGCTCACCGTCGAGCAGACCATGGAGATCCCGGTGCAGGTCAACGGGAAGACCCGCTCCCGGGTCCAGGTGCCCCGGGGCGCGGGCGAGAGCATGGTGCTGGCCGCGGCGCTGCGCGATCCCGTCGTGGAGAAGTTCGCGAACGGGAAGGAGCCGGTGAAGGTGATCTACGTCCAGGACCGCCTGCTGAATCTCGTGCTGTGAGGACGCGGGTCCCCCGCAGCGGGCCTGGCTTACTCCACCTTGAAGGTTGCCAGCATCCCCGCCAATTGATGCGGCGCCACATGGCAATGGAAGAGCCAGGTCCCCGGATTGTCGGGGACCATATCCGCCGTCACCATCTCCATCGTCGTCAGGCTGAGCACGTCGGTCCGCATGTGATTGGCCACCACGGTCTGGCCGTGCCAGTGCGGCGCGTGCATCTCGAAGTTCGAGTTGGCGAAGACATACCAGCGCACCCGCTCGCCCTGTTTCATGGTCAGCCCGGGCAGGTGGCCGAGGGAGAAACCGTTCATCGATTCCCGCAGGTTGGCGAGGTAGTGCGGGTCGGCGAACGACACGCCGCGGGGCACCTTCGTGGGATCGGGCGCGTAGGTGGCGATGTTGTGCTCCAAGTACCAGCTCACGTTCTCGTCGGATTCCAGGAACGCTACCACGAATTCCCGGTCCACGTCCGCGGGTGAGCCGTCGGCGCGAGCCTTCCCGCGAGCCGTGACCACCATCGGCCCGATGAGGCCGGCGTTGACGTCCTGCTCCTCGTGAGTGTGCGAGTGGTACATCCAGATGATCGAGCTCCGCTCCCCCGAGGCCGGCCCGGCGCGTTCCGGCACCGGCCAGAGGTACACATGGGTCTGGCCGGGCCCGACGCCGTCGTCGGCTTTGTCCGGCGTGCTGCTCCCGTCGGCATAGGGCGCCCCTTCCGAGTCCTTGTGATAGAACACGCCGTGGGGGTGCATGCTGTAGGGCCGGTCCGCCTTGTTGCGAAAGACGACCCGGATGGTGTCGCCCACCACTCCCCGCAGCAGCGGCCCCAGGATCCCCAGATGCTCCCACTCCGGCGGCCGCGGCTTGGCGGTGGTGAACGTCGAATCGGTGTATTCCCGGTAGACCGCCTTGCGGTAGACCCGTCCCAGATACTCCGGGTGCGGCACCATCACAAAGCTGTCCACCGGCGAGAAGGCACCGCCCGAGATCCGGTTGGTGCCACTGGGCGCGTAGTCCCAGTCGACCGTCTCGGCGGCCACGTAGTAGGTCCGCGTCGTGCCGGAACCCGAGGTCGCGGCGCACCCTGCCAGCAGACCGAGCGAGAGCGCGGCGGCAAAGCCCGGGCATCGGCCGGAGTGGGGCATGGAAGTATCCGTCGTGGGAGAGATAAGGAGAATGTAGGGGTCTCGCTTCCGGTGTCCAGAGCGGTCCGGGCCCGCCTGGCACAGGACAGGGCACCCTCACGATATACTACGGCCCCATGACCGAGGTCGCGGCCCTTCCCCGCTTTCGCACCGTCGCCCAGCTCGCCGGGCCGGCGCTGGGCATCCTCGTGATGCTGGCCGGCCCCGGAGAGCTCAGCCCGGAGGCCCGCCGGACCCTGGGAGTCGCCGCGTGGATGGTGGTCTGGTGGATCACCGAGTGCGTCCCCGTCATCACCACCTCGCTGCTCCCGCTGGTGCTCTTTCCGCTGCTCGGGATCGCCACCACCCGCGACGCCGCGGTCCCCTACGCCAACGAGCTGGTCTTCCTCTTCATGGGCGGCTTCCTGCTCGCCGCCGCCCTGGAACACTGGGAAAGTCACGTCCGGGTGGCCTACCGGATGGTGCTCGGGATCGGCCTCACCGGGCGCCGGGTGGTGCTGGGCGTCATGCTGGCGACCGGGTTCATTTCGATGTGGATCTCCAATACCGCGACCGCGGCGATGATGTACCCGATCGCGCTGGCCATCGGCGCGCTCTTCGCCCGCGACAAGGCCGGCGACAACGCCCGGACCGCCCTCATGCTCGGGGTGGCCTACGCCGCCTCGATCGGCGGGATGGCGACCATCATCGGCACCCCGCCCAACCTGGTCGCGGCGGGAGCGATTCGCGAGCTGACCGGAACGTCCATCAGCTTCGTCCAGTTCATGGCGCTGGGCCTCCCGATCGCGCTGTTGCTGCTCCCGCTCTGCTGGTTCCTGCTGGTCTTCGTCGGCTTTCCGGGCGCGACCCGGATCGAAGGCGGCGCCGACGGCATGCTGCGCTCCCGGCTCGAGGGCCTGGGCCCGATCCGGGGCGGCGAAGCCCGGGTGCTGGCGGTCTTTCTGGGCACCGCGATCGCCTGGTTCCTGCGGGAGCGAAAGGATTTCGGGGGGTTCACCGTTCCGGGACTGGTGGATCTCTTTCCCCGGCTCTCCGACGCCGCCATCGCGATCGGCGCCGCGGTCCTGCTCTTCGTCATCCCGGGCGTAACCCGCGACGGCGTCCGTCGTCCCCTGCTCACCTGGCCCGAAGCCCGGACCATCCCGTGGGACGTGCTGCTCTTCTTCGGCGCCGGTCTCACCCTGGCCCAGGCCATCGAGACCCACGGCGTCACCGTCTGGATGGGAAGCCAGCTGGCCGGGCTGCGGGGACTGCCGACGGTGGTAATCTGCCTCGGGCTCGCGGTGACCGTGCTGGTGCTGAGCGAGCTGGCCTCCAACACCGCGGTGGCGACGATGATGATGCCGATCTCGGCGGCGCTGGCGCAGTCGGTGGGGCAGCCGCCGGTCCTGCTGATGCTGGTCGCCGGGTTTGCGGCGTCCACCGGGTTCATGCTCCCGATGGCCACGCCGCCCAACACCATCGTCTTCGGGTCGGGCATGATCTCGGTCCGCCAGATGGCCCGCGCCGGCCTGCTGGTGGACATCGTCGCCGTGCTGCTGGTGGTGGCCGTGGTGTCCCTGCTGGCGCCCCTGGTCCTCGGGCCGTGAGAGTCCGCCGCGCGGGCCTCGAAGACCTGGCGCTCCTGGTGCCCCTCTATGACGGGTACCGGCAATTCTACCGGCAGCCCTCCGATCCGGAGCTGGGGGAGCGATTTCTTCGCGAACGGCTGAGCCGGGGAGACTCGGTCATCTTTCTGGCGGAGGACGAGACCGGGGCGCTGGGGTTCACCCAGCTCTATCCGATCTTCTCCTCGATCAGCGCAGCGCCGGCGTGGGTGCTCAACGATCTCTTCGTGTCTCCCGCCGCCCGGAGGAGCGGAGCCGGCCGGGCCCTGCTGGAGCGGGCCCGGCAGCACGGTCTGGAAACCGGGGCGCGCTGGCTGTCGCTGTCCACCGGCCGGGAGAATCGGGAGGCCCAGGCCCTCTACGAGAAACTGGGCTGGGTGCGGGACACCGAGTACTATCACTACGAGCTGCCGCTCTCCCCCTGAGCTCCCACGTCAGGATCAGGTCGCGTGACCTGAGAGATCCACCGATTGCACAGATCTCACAGCGGTTGAATCTGCTGTTATAGGTGTCATCTGTGGTACACATGTTCCGACCCAACGGTGTCTCCATGCGTGCCATCCTCGCTCTCCTCCTGCTCGCCCCCGCGGTCGCGCCGGCCCAGCAGCGGGCCCGCGACCTCGGCATCGCGCCGGGTGCGTTGCCGCCCGGGCCCCGCAACGCCATCACCGACGTCGTCGGCGTGCGGGTCGGCCATGCGACGCTCCGCCTCGGCGATTCGGTCCGCACCGGGGTGACCGCCATTCTCCCCCACGGCGGCAACCTCTACCTGGAGCGGGTGCCCGCGGCGGTCCACGTCGGCAACGGCTACGGGAAACTGGCGGGATCCACCCAGGTGAACGAGCTCGGGGAGCTCGAAACGCCCATTCTCCTCACCTGTACGCTGTGCGTGTGGAAGGCCGCCGACGCGCTGGTGGAGTGGATGCTGGCGGAGCCGGGCATGGGAGAGGTCCGCTCCCTCAACCCCCTGGTGGCCGAAACCAACGACGGTATCCTGAGCGCGATCCGCTCCCGCCCGGTCGGCGCCGAGCAGGTCCGCGCCGCCTTGCGCGCCGCGGACACCGGCGCCGTGGCGGAAGGGAGCGTGGGGGCCGGCACCGGCACCATCGCCTTTGGATGGAAGGGCGGTATCGGCACGTCGTCCCGTCTCCTCGCATCGGGTCCCTGGACCGTGGGCGTGCTGGTGCAGGCAAACTTTGGAGGCGATCTCCAGGTGATGGGCGTGCCGGTGGGCCGGCGGCTGGGCCGGACCGGCAGCGGACCCGCACCGGTCCGTCAGGACGACGGATCCATCATCATCGTGATCGCCACCGACGCGCCGCTGTCCGACCGGAACCTGCGGCGGCTGGCCAGCCGGGCGATGATGGGACTGGGCCGCACCGGGTCGTCGGCGGGGAACGGGTCGGGCGATTATGTCATCGCCTTTTCGACCAGCCCGGCGGTGCGGCGGGACTCACGGGCCCGGGAGCTCACCCTGCGCGAGCTGGCCAATGGCTCGATGAGTCAGCTGTTCCAGGGGGTGGTGGAGGCCACTGAGGAAGCGGTGTACAACGCGCTGTTCATGGCGACCACCGTCGCGGGCAACGGCAGCCGGGTCGAGGCGATCCCGCTCGACGAGGTCAGGCGGATCATGGCCAGCCCTCCCCGGTGATTCCCTAGGGCTTGAGCCAGAGAGTGTGCGCGGTCTCCCGCTCGACCGCCGCCCGGGAATACAGCAGCGGGAAGTATTTTCCTTCGGCCCACAGCGGCAGCAGGTTGCCGTAGTACGGGCTGCCCGGCTGGCCCGACTGCCCCGGCACGCTGGTCGCCACCGAATTGTCGAAGTCCGCGAAATCCACCACGATCCGGTACGAGGCGCCGCTGGTCTGCCGCAGATTGGCTCCGCCGGTGGCGTTCACCGTACTGCCGTCGCCGCCCCGCGGCACCGACGCCAGATCAAATGCCGCCGCCAGTGGATGCCGGAAGGCGGCGCGGTGGACCGCGCCCCAGCGCCAGCTTCCCGGCGTTCCGCCGGGCGATTTGCCGAGCTCGACCACCGCTTCGCGAAACGCCGCCACCACGATCGAATCCCGCGTCGCCGCGGGGC
>DATCXX010000064.1:0-2181 GCA_036565615.1 Gemmatimonadales bacterium
GCCGCCGCCGATCCGGCCCGGGTCAAGGTCGTGCTCGACGCCCGGGGACGGGCCCTCTATTTCTCCCGTGCCGCCATTCCCTGCGTGCGCGACGGCGGCACGGTCGAGGGTCTCCACTGGCAGCACATCGGCATCTACGCCTGCCGCCCGGACACCCTGAAGGCCTGGGTCGCGCTCGCGCCGACCGAGCTGGAACAGGCCGAGCAGCTGGAGCAGCTTCGCGCGCTCCAGCACGGCATGACGTTCGGGATCGCCCGGGTCCGCGCCCCGGCCCTCCCGGGCATCGATACTCCGGAGGACCTCCGGCGGGCGGAGGCACACTGGCAGGACACCCAGGGAGTGACTACATGACGACCGGCAACACGAAGTTCATTTTCGTCACGGGCGGGGTGGTCTCCTCCCTCGGCAAGGGCATCGCGGCCGCCTCCCTGGGGCGGCTCCTGGTCGAGCGCGGCCTCTCGGTCACCATGCTCAAGTTCGATCCCTACATCAACGTGGATCCGGGGACCATGTCGCCGTTCCAGCACGGCGAGGTCTTCGTCACCGACGACGGCGCGGAGACCGATCTCGACCTGGGCCACTACGAGCGATTCATCGACCGGTCGCTCAGCCAGCAGAACAACGTCACCACCGGCCGGGTCTATCAGAACGTGATCCGGAAGGAGCGGGGCGGGGAATACCTCGGCTCCACGGTGCAGGTCATTCCCCATATCACCGACGAGATCAAGCACGCCATCCGCCGCTCGGCGCCCGACCACGATGTGGTGATCATCGAGATCGGGGGCACCGTCGGCGACATCGAGTCGCTCCCCTTCCTCGAGGCGATCCGGCAGTTTCGCCAGGAAGTCGGGCGGGAGAACGCGATCTTCGTGCACCTGACCCTGGTGCCCTTCATCACCGCGGCCGGGGAGCTCAAGACCAAGCCCACCCAGCACTCGGTCCGCGAGCTGATGGAAATCGGAATCCAGCCCGACCTTCTGGTCTGCCGCAGCGAGAAGCCGCTCTCCGCCGACGTGAAACGGAAGATCGCTCTCTTCTGCAACGTGGACTTCGGCCACGTGATCGAGAGCCCCGACGTGACCTCGATCTACGAGATCCCGATCCGGTTCCTGGAGCAGGGCTTCGACCGGGTGGTGTGCGAGCGGCTCAACCTCACCACCCGGGAGCCCGACCTGGGCTACTGGAAGGCGATGACCGAGAAGATCCTCCGGCCCACCGAGCGGGTCCGGATCGCGGTGGTGGGGAAGTACACCGACCTGCACGACGCCTACAAGTCGGTCCAGGAGGCGCTGCTCCACGGGGGAATTCCCAACGACGTGGGCGTGGACATCGAGTGGGTGGGCAGCGATCAGTTCACCGATCAGGCCGCGGCGGCGCGGCTCCTCTCCGGGATTCACGGGCTGCTGATCCCCGGCGGCTTCGGGGTTCGCGGGGTGGACGGCATGGTGGAGGCGGTGCGCTACGCCCGGGAGAACGGGCTGCCGTTCTTCGGGATCTGCCTCGGGCTCCAGATCGCGATCATCGAGTTCGGCCGCAACGTCGCCCAGCTCAAGGGGACCAACAGCACCGAGTTCGAGCCCGATTGCGAGAGTCCGGTGATCTCGCTGCTTCCCTCGCAGCGGGACGTCTCCGATCTCGGGGGCACCATGCGGCTGGGGGCCTATCCGGCCCGGCTCCGGGCCGGCAGTCTCGCGGCGCGGGCCTACAACTCGACCGAGATCAGCGAGCGGCATCGGCACCGGTGGGAAGTGAGCAACGCCTTCCGCGACCTCCTCGCCGAGCACGGCATCCGGTTCTCCGGACTCTCGCCCGACGGCGGACTGGTGGAGATCATCGAGCTGCCGGGACACCCCTGGTACCTCGGCTGCCAGTTCCACCCCGAGCTCAAGTCCCGGCCCACCCGGCCCCATCCGCTGTTCGCCTCGTTCATCGGCGCGGCGCGGCGTCACGCCGATGCGGCCGCCGGGCGGACCAGCGCCGCGGTGCAGGAGCTGATCGAATCCTCGAAGTGAGCGCCTGGCGGTTTGGACCGGGCCCCTTCCTGGTCGCGGGGCCCTGTGTGGTGGAGGAGGGCGACGTGCTGCCCCGGGTGGCCGAGCGGCTCGCCGATATCGGCCGGCGGCTCGGGATCGCGGTCTGCTTCAAGGCCAGCTTCGACAAGGCCAACCGCTCCCGCCTCGC
>DATCXX010000072.1:0-9780 GCA_036565615.1 Gemmatimonadales bacterium
TGCTTCAGGCCCGCTCCGCCGGAGTCACGGTGCTGCCGAGCTCCGGCACGGTGGGGACCGGCACCCGGATCCGGATCCGGGGGGCCAACAGCCTCTCGCTCTCCAACGAGCCGATCATCGTGGTGGACGGGGTCAAGGTGAACACCAACCCCGCCTCCAGCTCGCTGGGCACCGGCGGCCAGTCGCCCTCCCGGATGAACGACATCAACCCCGACGAGATCGAGTCGATCGAGATCGTGAAGGGTCCCTCGGCGGCCACGCTGTACGGCACCCACGCGGCCAATGGGGTCATCCGGATCACCACCAAGAAGGGCCGGGCCGGCCGTCCCCGCTGGAACGCCTATGCCGAAGGCGGCCAGATCCTCGACAAGAATGACTATCCGACCAACTTCCGCCTGGTGGGCAGGACGATCACCGGCGGAGTGCCGGGCGGCGCGCTCCGGACCTGCTTGCTGACCCAGGTGGCCTCGAACACCTGTACCAACGAAAAGCTGCTGACGAGCAACCCGCTGCGGGACGACGTCATGTCGCCGATCGGGAAGGGCTATCGCTCCCAGTTCGGGGTGAACGTCACCGGCGGCAGCGACGCGGTGCAGTACTTCGTCTCCGGCGAGTTCGAGAACGAAGCGGGAAGCTTCCGGCTGCCCGACTCCGAGTTCGACCGGCTGACCACCGCGCGCAACGTGACCGAGCTGCCCGCCAACGTGCTCCGGCCCAACACCAACCGCCGGATCAGCCTGCGGACCAACCTCAGCACCCATTTGCGCGACAATCTCGACGTGCAGACCAACGTCGGATACGTCTCGGCCGACATCCGGCTCCCCCAGAACGACAACAACGTGCTGGGGATGCTGCCGTCGGGCTATTTCGGCACCACCGATACCCTGGGTGTCGCGGGCTGGGGCTTCTTCGCCCCGGGGGAGATCTTCTCCCTGGTCCGGAATCAGAACGTCGAGCGCTTTACCGGCAGCGCCCAGATGACCTGGCGGCCGCTGTCCTGGCTCTCGAATCTCACCACGGTGGGGTACGACATCGGGAACCGGACCGACATCCAGTTCGATCCCACGGCGCTGGGACCGGCCTTCGGGACCACGCCGCTGGGCAACAAGTCCGATACCCGGACCGAGCTCAAGACTTACACGGTCAACACCGGCTTTACCGCCTCCTTCCGGCTGCGGCCGACCCTCGCGTCGCGCACCTCGGTGGGGGTCCAGTACGGCAAGGAAGTGTTCTTCCAGAACCAGGCCGCCGGTTCCCGGCTGACCTTCGGCAGCGAAGACGTCGACGGAGCGGCCATTCTCACCGCCAGCCAGACCACCACCACCACGGTCAAGCTGGGTGGGTACGTCGAAGAGCAGCTCACCTTCAAGGACCGGCTCTTCCTGACCGGAGCCCTCCGGGCCGACGACAACAGCTCGTTCGGCGCCGACTTCAACACCATCGTGTTCCCCAAGGCGAGCATCTCCTACGTCATTTCGGACGAGCCATTCTTCCCCAAGGGCGGCACGATCTCGCTGCTCCGGCTCCGGGGCGCCTACGGCCAGTCGGGCCTCCAGCCCGGCGCGCTCGACGCGCTGACCTTCATGACCCCGACCGCTTCGGCGGTGGCGGGGGCGTCGACCAGCGCCGTGCAGTTCGGCAACCTGGGCCTCGCCGGCCTCAAGCCGGAGAAGTCGCGGGAGCGGGAGCTCGGGGTGGACGCCAGCTTCTGGGCCGACCGGGTCAACCTGGAGCTGACCTACTTCCACAAGGAAACCTCCGACGCGCTGATCGCCCGGGTGCTGGCCCCCTCGCTGGGCGTTTCCCAGACCCGGTTCGAGAACCTCGGCTCGGTGCAGAACACCGGGTGGGAAGCCACCCTGAACGCCCGGATCATCAACACCCCCGGCGTCAGCTGGGACCTGACCTTTGCCGGGAGCAAGATCAAGAACGAGCTGGTCGAGCTGGGGGAAGGAATTCCTCCGGTGATCTCGGGGATTCAGCGCCACACCCCGGGCTACGAGCTGGGCAGCTTCTGGGAGCGCCCGCTGCTCTCCTTCGATGACGCCAATGACAACGGGATCATCGAGCTCTCCGAGATCGTGGTGGGCGACACGGCGGTGTATGCCGGCTCCCCGTCGCCGACCCGGGAGTTCTCTCTGAGCCAGACGGTCGGGCTCTTCAAGGGCGCGATCCGGATCCAGGGCCTGCTGGATTACAAGGGCGGGTACAAGCAGTACAACCTGACCGAGGTGTTCCGCTGCACCGCCACCGGCAACAATTGCCAGGGGATCAACGATCCCTCAGCCTCGCTGGAAGACCAGGCCCGCGCGGTGGCGCGCCGGCTCCACCCCCGGCAGTCCAACTGGGGCTTCATCGAGGACGGCGAGTTCCTGAAGCTGCGCGAGCTGTCGGTGACCTACAGCCTGCCGAGCCGGATTTCCGGAATGTTCGGCGCCCAGCACGCTTCGCTGACGCTGGGTGGACGCAACCTGGCCACCTGGACCGGCTACACCGGCGTGGATCCGGAGGTGAACGGAGCCGGACAGGCCGCCTTCAACGGATTCGGGGTGCAGGATTTCCTGACCCAGCCGCAGGTCAGGACGTTCCTCCTGCGCGCCAATTTCACTTTCTGATCGGAGCTTGACGACCATGAGGCGTGCCAAGCGGTTTGGGATCGCACTCGCGGGAATGCTGGCGGTCGCGGCCTGCTCCCCGGGCGAGATCCTCGAAGTGGACAACCCGGACATCATCGATCCGCCCGGACTTTCCACCCCGGCGGGCCTCGCGGCACTGCATGCCGGGGCGATCGGTGATTTCTCCCTCGCCGTGGTGGGCGACAACGGCGGCATCGAAGGACAGATCCTGGTGAGCGCGTCGTTCAGCGACGAGCTGGGTAACTCGGAAACCTTCCCCACCCGGAAGGAATACGACCAGCGCGGGCCGATCGATACCCGGAACGGAACGCTGCAGACCGTATTCCGGAACATTCAGCGAGCCCGCCGGTCGGCCGAGAAGGCCGCTGCGACCATCCGGGACGTGGTGGCCGCTCCGGCGGTCGACGCACGGGTGGGTGAGTCCTTCGCCCTGGCCGGGACGATCTACAACTACCTGGGCGAGCACTACTGCTCGGGGGTGCCGATCAGCACCGCCGACGAGAACGGGACCCTGACCTTCGGCGATCCGGTCACCACCACCCAGCTGTTCGATGAGGCGGTCAAGCGGTTCGATTCGGCCCTGGTCTATCCCGGCCCGGCGAGCAGCACCACCGTCACCAACTTCGCCAAGGTCGGGAAGGGCCGGGCGCTGCTCAACCTGGGCCAGTACGCCGCGGCGGCCGCCGCGGTCGCCGGGGTGCCGACCTCGTTCCGCTACAACACCACCCACACCCTGGCCCTCGGGCGGCAGCAGAACGGGCTCTTCGTCTTCCTGAGCCAGACCGAGCGGTTCACCGTGGTGGACGTGGACGGGACCAACGGACTGCCCTTCCGCACCGCGATGGACCCGCGGGTGCCGTGGGCCCGGACCCCGGCCAACGACGTGGGCTTCGACAACCTCACCCCGCAGTACGACCAGGGCAAATACGCCAGCGAGACCGCCCCGGTGGCGATCGCGTCCGGCGTGGAGGCCCGGCTGATCGAGGCCGAGGCGCAGCTCAAGGCGGGGAACAACGCCGGCTGGCTGGCCACCCTCAATGCCCTGCGGGCCGACGTGAGCCTGATCCCGACCGTGTATCCGGCCGGCTTCCCGGCTCCGAGCGCGTTTCCGGCGCTCACTCCGCTGGCCGATCCCGGCAGCACCACCGCCCGGGAAGACCTGATGTTCCGGGAGCGGGCTTTCTGGCTCTACCTGAGCGGCCATCGGCTGGGCGACCTGCGGCGGCTGGTGCGGCAGTACGGCCGCTCGGCCGATGCGGTATACCCGGGCGGCGGCGGCAAGCCCTACATCATCAACGGGAACAACAAGGGCGGGGTGTTCGGCAACGAGCTGAACCTGCCGATTCCGTTCGACGAGACCAACAACCCGAATTTCACGGATTGTCTCGATCGCAACGCGTGACGGCGGTGAGAGGTGAGTGGTAAGAGGTGAGAGGGGCCCCGAGCATCTTCGGGGCCCCGCTCATTTGGTGAGAGGTGAGAGGTGAGAGGTGAGAGGTGAGAGGTGAAAGGTGAGAGGTGAGTCAGGGCGGGTCCCGGTATCGCTTCATAAGGCCGACCAGAAGCCGCTGGCACCTCGTGTTCTTCTCGATCGACTCTTTGACCAACGCTTCAGGGAGGAGGGCTCGTTCGGCTGCGAGGTCGAGAAGGTCTCGGGTCTCGACGGCTGAGCCGTAAGCGATGCGGAGATGGCTGGCGAAGCCCCTCCGACTGCCCAGGGCGTACCCCTCGGCGATATTCAATTGCACCGACAAGGCGGCGCGCTGGAGCTGTTCGAAGACCGCCGCGGCGTAGGGCTTCCAATGGTCCCTGCTGGCATCGAGTGTCGCCAGCGCGACGATGCGCGCACACTTCCAGGCCTCGAGCGATCGATGATCGCGCACCCTGAACTATCGCGCCGCAGGACTCGTTGCACCCACCCAATTCCTGCGATGGCACGCGAAATAGTGCATGCCGTCTCACCTCTCACCTCTCACCTCTCACCGTCTAGAAGGCCAGCGGCACGAAGCGCACTTCGTTCGCGTTGAACAGCGGAATCAGGATCCGGTTCCGCCACAGGTCGTGCCCGATGTCGGCGGGGGCGTTGAGGCCCTTGATGGCCTCGGCGAACCGTCCCGCCGGCCGCCCCCGGAACACCGACTCGGCTTCCCAGCTCGACACGAAGAAGTCGCCGACCACCAGGACCAATCCGTCCAGGCTTCCCTTGGGGAGCTTCTGGACGTCGGCGCGGCCGCCACCCACCACCCGGTACAGCTCTCCCGATCCGAAGCTCACCACCCAGACGGTATCGCCCGCCAGCGCGATCCCGTTGGGGCGGCCCAGCGAGTCGCCCCGGGCCAGGGTATCCAGTCCGCCATCGGGGGACAGCCGGTAGACCGCATCGGTGCCGGAGGGCTCGAAGCCGCCGGCGCCGGCCCGAAGCCCGGAATCGGTGAAATACACCGAGCCGTCCTGGGTCGCCGCGACGTCGTTGAGGAAGCCGGCACCCGGGATGGGGAACTCTCCCATCGGCGCGCCGGTGCGGCGGTCGAACCGCCGGATGGTGTTGAGATCCGCGACGTACAGGAAGGCTCCCACCACCGCCATCCCCTTGGGGGCGTGGAGCGTGACCGAGTCCGAGGCGCCGTCGATCCACTTCAGATTGACGACCTGTCCCTCCGGCGTCAGCAGGGAGATGAATCCGTTGTCGTCGGCCTCGAGCGGGGAGCCGTTGATGTTGGAGACCAGGTACGCATCGGTGAGCGGATCGTGCAGCACCGACTCGGGCGTGGCGAAGCCGACGTCGCGGACAACGACCTGATTGCCGTCCGGAGCGGCGGATCCCGCGGCGGAATCGGCGCTCCTGGCATCGTTCGCCCTCCCGCCGCAGGCCGGGGCCGCCGCCCCCAGGGCGGCGATCAGCAGGACGGAACCTCGCGTCATTCTTCGCATGCGGTGTTTCCCGTTGACCGTTGACTGTTGACCGTTGACCGCTACCGCGTCACCACAACTTCCTTCGCTCCCGCCGTCACCGCCACCTGGACTTCCTCCCCGCCGGGCCACCGCACCCACACCGCGGTCGGTGTGCCGGACACGCCGAAGACCTGCACCGCGCCGTTCTGGGACCAGTATCCCGATCCGGCCTGGACCTCGCGCACCGGCCCCATCCGCTCGCCGTAGACCAGGCGGATCTGGGCCCCCACCGCGTCGGGATTCGAGGCCGGGCCGACCAGGCGTACCCGGAGTCCCGGCGCCGCCCCGCGGTTCCGGAACAACCGGGTCGGGGCGCCGTTCTGGGAGACCACCAGATCGAGCCGGCCATCGCCGTCCAGGTCGCTGTAGGCGGCGCCGCGTTGATCGCCGTAGACCAGGATGCCGGAGCGCGCTCCCGACATCGGGGCGAGGCCGCCCCTGCCGTCCCCGGTGAGCAGCAGTCCGCGGCCGGTGTCGTAGCGCGGCATCCCCACGGCGGTCGGATAGAAATTCTGGCTCAGAAACAGATCCTCGGAGCCGTCGCCGTTGAAATCCGCGATGCCGGCGTAGAAAGCCGGGGCAAGCTGCGCTTCGGTGGGAAGGGACACCGCCTCGAAGCGGTCGCCCCGGTTCAGGAACACCATGTGATCGAGGGTCACCGCCTGCAGCCGGCCCACGCTGCCGCGCTGGAACCCCAGCACCTTGTCGGTGGTGGCGTCGGCGTATTCGGCAAAGGTGCGGACCCGGCTCACCGCCCCTGGCACCGCCACCCGAAGTCGGGGATAGCTGGTGAGCGGCGCCAGGCCTCCCAGCCGGGGATCGTGGCGGGCCAGGAGCATTTCCTCTTCGCCGGCGGCGCCGAACGGACCATGCAGGAGAACCAGCGGCCGAGTGCTGTCGGCGGGGGTGGCGGTGTTCCGCCCCCAGCTGGTGGCCACCAGGTCGAGCCGGCCGTCGCCGTCGAGATCTCCGGCGGCCAGTCCATTCCAGCGGCTGGTCCACCGGGCCAGGCCCATGGCGTCGGGTGCGGGCACAAAGCTGCCGGCCTGGTTCCGGAGCAGGAGGACCGAGCTCCATTCCCGGGCCAGGGCCAGGTCGGCGTCGCCGTCGCCGTCCAGGTCGGCAAAGATCGCGGCAGACACCAGACCGACCTGCTTGAGGGCCTCGGTGTTGGCCTGGTCGAGCTCGAAGCGGCCGCCCTCGTTCCGGAACAGGCCCGAGGACGCCGCCACCGGGTAGCGCATCGGGATGGCCCGGGACCCGACGAAGAGATCGAGATCGCCGTCGCCGTCGTAATCCCCGAGCGCCAGGGGCCCGGTGGCCGACTCGTGGGAGCCGACCAGCGGATCGGCGGCCGGGGGCAGCCGGCCCGCGACGGTGGAGAGACTCAGCGCGGCGGGTTGATCGGTCATCTCGGGGAGGGTGCGGGCCTGCCAGGTCGAGACCCCGACCAGGATGCGGGCGCCCCCGTCGGCGGGAAGGCCTAACACGCTGGTGAAATCCGCCGGAGCGACCGGTCCGCGCTCCGGCTCCGCGATCAGGCGGCCCCCGTCGTTCCGGTACACCCCCAGCCGGCCGCCTTTGCCGGTGCCGATCAGCAGGTCCTCGTCGCCATCCCGGTCCTTGTCGAACCAGGTGACCCCGGGCCCCAGCTGGGCCAGCGCGCCGGGGAGGAGGAACTGGCGGCCCCAGTCGTCGAAGACATCCTCGGTGTGGGCGTGGCCGCCCAGCTCGGCCGTCGCATCCGCGAACAGCGGCCGTGACGGCGGGGAAGGGGGAAGGGGGAAGGGGGAAAGGTTGGTCCCCTTCCCCAGGGTTTCCCCTTTCCCCGTCTCCGTGATTTCGTATAAACGATTCGGCCTGCCTTCCCCGACGACAGTCCTGCTGCCGTCCCGCCAGACCACCTCGATCCGGACCGAGTCGGCTTCCCCGGTGGCGAAGCTGGCCAGGTAGTCGCTGTGGGAGAGGTAGAGACCGCCCGCCGCCACTTCGCGGACCTGCAGGGGGATCGCGCCGCCCAGCACCCGGATGACGGCCCCGACCGCCTGCGTGTTAGGAGCCCTGCCCCGGAGCCGGACCGCGATCCTCGGCGCCGGGGCGTCGTTCCGCAGCACCAGCGCCGGCGCGTTGAGCCGGTTCACCACCACGTCCTGGTCGCCGTCCCCGTCCAGGTCGGCTGCCGCGAGGGCGTGGGAGATGTCGTCTTCGGTGCCGAACCCCCATGCCTTGCTGGCGTCCTCGAAGGTCAGGTCGCCCCGATTGCGGAAGGCGATGTTGGGGAGGGCCAGCCGGGGATACTCCCAGCGGTGCCGCTGCCAGGGCACCTCGCTGAGCCGGTTCTGGAGCCGCTCCTGGGTGTCCCCGTCCATCAGGTCCCAGAGGTGGCCGGTGGTGATCAGGATGTCCTGCCAACCGTCCAGGTCCACGTCCATGAACATGGTGGACCAGGACCAGCCGCTGGCCGTGACTCCGGCGAGCTCGGAGATCTCTCCGAAGCTTCCGTCGCCCCGGTTGAGGAACAGAGTGTTGCGCTGGAGCTGGAGCTGGGTTGCCAGGTCGCCCGGCCGCTTGGGCAGCGCGGTGTGGGTGGGGATCTGGGTCCTGAGCCGACGGGAATCGGCGCTCAGCATGTCCACCTCGAAGAGGTCGGGCAGGCCGTCCCCGTTGATGTCGGCGACATCCACGCCCATCCCGGAATTGCTGGTCTGGCGCTGCACCGTCCAGTCGGCCAGCCGGAAGTTGCCCCGCCCGTCGTTGATCCAGAACAGATCGGTGTCTTCGAAATCGTTGGCGACATACAGCTCGGGCGCGCCGTCGCCGGTGAGGTCGGCGAACCGGGCGTCGAGCCCGAAGGACTCGTCGCCGGCCATCGGGCGGCCCCGGGCATCCCGGAACCGGTCCGAGGACGGCGGCACCCGCACGAAGCGGCCGCCCTCGTTCAGGTAGAACTCGTCCGGCTCGGCCCGGATGGTCAGGTTGAGTCCCCCCATGTCCTCCCGGACCACCAGCTTGAAGTCGGCCTGGTGCCGGGGGGTGACCTCGTACTTCCCGGGCCCGGTCTGCCGGACCACCTGGTTGAAGGCGCGCTGCTGGGGCGAGACCCGGTCCACCGGGGTGAACGGCTTGTAGTTGGCGACGTAGAGGTCGAGATCGCCGTCGCCGTCGACATCGGCCAGGGCCGGGGTGGTGGCGCCCCGCCCCGCGGAGTCGAGGCCGATGTCGGCGCTCCGCTCGGTGAACCGGCCGGACCCGTCGTTGAGGAAGATCGCGTTGGGTCCGGTGGTGGCGAGCAGCACCAGGTCGAGGTCGCCGTCGCCTTCGATGTCGGCGAAGGCGACGCCGGTGGAGTGCCGATCCGCCGCCGCGACGCCCGCGGTCGCGGTGATGTCCTCGAAGCGCCATTGGCCCAGGTTGCGGTACAGGGCGCTGGGACCTTCGGTGCGGGCCAGGAAGACATCGGTGAGTCCGTCGCCGTCCACGTCGCCCATCGCCACCCCGCCCCCCTGAGCCAGGATGCGGTTGGCCAGCAGCAGCGAATCGCTCACCGTGTTTTCGAACCGGATCCCGGTGCGGGCGCCCATCGGCGTGAAGCCGGGCCTGGTGCCGCTGACCGCAAGCTCCCGCCAGCGGTGCCCCGTCTCCTCGTGCCACTCGGAGGACGCCGCGTCCCGTCCGCACCCGGCCAGCGCGACGGAGCCGGTGGCCAGGAGCGCAAGGAGTGGCGTTCGATAACGGGACATTGAGCCGGCGTGGTCAGTGGTCAGTGGTCAGGGGGCCATGCGGTGTTCAGCAAATGTAGTCGGAGACGGAGCTGCTTGTGATTGGGTGGAGCGGGGCGCATGTTGAAAGGACGCGGAAGGCGCGGAGGACGCGGAAGACGCGAGGCATCGATGAGAGCCAGCCATCAGCCATCAGCCATCAGTCGGCGCGCCTTCGCGTCCTTCGCGTCTTTCACGTCCTTCGCGTCCTTCGCAACCTTCGCGTCTTTCCCGTCCTCGCTCGCTGCCCAACAAGTCGATCTCCAGATCCGCGAAGAAGGCAGCCGCGCGCCGGTCGCGGGCGCCATCGTCCGCCTGCTGGGCGATCGTGGGGTGGCCGCGCAGGGCCTCACCAGCGAGCAGGGCCGCATCGTGCTCCGTGCCCCCACGCCGGGCAGCTACCGGATCAAGGTCGACCGCATCGGGTGGAGTGG